>JBDKKH010000261.1:0-3477 GCA_039796215.1 Verrucomicrobiota bacterium | reverse complement strand
CACCTCGGACGCCTGATGGCCGGGCTTGAGCTTGAGGGCGATGCGGTCCGCGAAGGTGAACGCATAAGCCGAAACGGGGCCGGGCTCAGCCAAGGGCACGCCGGCGGCGTAGGTCTCCTTGATCAGGATGTGCTCCTCGGGGAGTTCCTTGCCATCGGGCGAATAGCGGCGCGTGCCGCCGGTGACGAGGGTGCGGACCTTGCCGCCATCCTGGGCATCCGAGACCTGCTCGAAGAGGACGTAGGGTCCGTAGAAACCCTTCTGCTGGACCGCGTAGTCATACATCATCGGGGCCATGCTCAGGGAGGAGCGGACCATGCGGAGCTGGTTCTTCTTCTCGCTGCCGCAGGACTTGCCCCCGAGCAGGATCATGACGCCCAGCAAGGCGCCGACCAGGAAGATGACGAAACGTTCGCGCTGACCCATGCCCAGACTTCAGCCGAGGAAGCCCGCCGGGGCAAGGAGAAGCCTCCGGCGGTGCGTTTGGCGTTGGAAATTCACCCGCGGACGCCAAAACAGCCTCATGCTTCAGGCCACCGTCGAGACCCGCGTCCGCTTCGCCGAGACCGATGCGATGGGCGTCACCTATCACGGCAACTACCTGCCCTGGTTCGAGATGGCGCGCGTCGCCCTGCTCGACCAGCTCGGCACGCCCTATCGCCAGCTCGAGCAGGAAGGCTTCCTGCTGCCCGTCCTGGAGACCGGCCTGACCTACCACCGCCCTTCGCGCTTCGACGACCGGGTGCGCATCACGGTGACCCTGGCCGAGAAACCCAAGGCCCGCCTGAGACTCACCTATCAGGTCGAGCGCGACGGCGAGCTGCTCGTCGAAGGCTTCACCGTCCACGCCTTCGTGAACCGCGAGTTCAAGGCCGTGCGACCGCCCGACCACGTCGAGGCCGCCATGCGCCAAGCCTTCGGCGCCTGATTCCATGAAGATCGCCGCCGCCCCGCTGGGGCCTTTCGAAACCAACGCCTACCTCGTCGTCGCCGAAAACGGCCGGGACTGCTGCGTCGTCGACGCGCCCAAGGACGCCGGCCCGCTGCTGCTCGCGGAGATCAAGAAGCAAGGCCTCAACCTGACGCACCTGCTCATCACGCATGGTCACTGGGACCACATGTGCGATGGCCGCTATTTCGCCGACGCCGGCGCCAAGGTCATCGCGCACCGGGACGACCAGCAGCTCATCGAGAACATCGAGGCCTATCGTGACCGCTACCAGTCGATGATCCCGTCGCTGTCCGACGGCGATTTCCGCTCGGTGAAGGTCGACCGCTGGGTGGACGACGGCGACGTCGTCGAGGCCTGCGGCTACAAGTTCGAGGTCCGGCATGTCCCCGGCCACTGTCCCGGCAGCATCCTCTTCTACGCCGCCGACCAGAAAATCGCCTTCACCGGCGACGCCATCTTCAAGGGCTCCGTCGGGCGCACCGACCTTCCCAACGGCGACTGGAACCAGCTGCTGACATCGATCCGCCGACGTATCTACACCCTGCCGGACGACGTGGTGCTGCTGCCCGGCCACGGCGGCCAGACCTCGGTGGGCGCCGAGAAGCAGACGAATCCGTACGCCAAGCCCTGAGCCGCGTGCCGACCCCCTGCCCGTTCTTGCCGTCCTGCGGTCGCCCTCTCTCTTGGCGCGACCTCAACGCCCTGCGCGACGACCGGGGACCGGAGCTCTACCGCCTCTGTCTCGCATACGCCCAGCAGCTCTGGCTGCAGGACCTGCCCGCCCGGGCGCTGCTCGCCGTGGACCGCGCCCTTTATTGCGAGGTCCCGGCGGACGACGTCGCCCTGACTGAACACGCCATGCCTTACCGCGCCATCGGCTGGATGGTGCGGCAACCCAGCGACCAATTCACGGGCAACGCACGCGTGCACTATCAGCACCTCGCCGACCGGGTCCGAGGCGAGCGCGCCGGACTCAAAAGGTGGCGCGCCTGGGCCGCCTGGGCCGTCACGCGTCACGTCCGACCGGACCTCGCCGGCGACCCCAAGCACGCGGTCACCGAGCCCACCCATGCGGAGATCGAAGCCGGCCTGCGGACCTACGGACTGGCCGGTGAAATCGCCGCATGGCGACAAGCCCTCGCCGATTGAACGCCCCGACCTCTACACCGAAGACCCTTTGCGATGACCCTCCACTCCGACCATTCCCTCCGCGTCGTCATCGATGCGACCGACCTGCAGGCGGGCCGTACGGGTGAACGTCCGCTGGAGCAGCGCGACATCCCTGCGCCCGGCCGCATCACCCTTCGGTCGTTCGAGGCCGGCGAGACATGGTCGCACGACGGAAGCAAGTTGCTCGAAGTGCTCGTCGTACGCGGGCGGCTGAAACTCAACGGCCAGGAACTTGGCCCCGCATCGTACGCGCGGCTCGCGCCGGACATCGCCGCGACGTTCGATTGCCCCGAGGGCTGCCTGGTCTACCTGAACGAACGGACGCCGGCGGAGCCCGAACCGGAATCCTACGCGCTGAGGGGCGAGGCTTTGGAATGGCGGCAAGGCATGGTGCCCGGACTGAAGGTAGCCTCCCTGCACCAAGGCCTGACGAAGCATACCGCCCTGGTCCGCTGGGCGCCTGAGACCCGCTTCAATCAGCACACCCACGTCGGGGGCGAGGAGATCCTGGTGCTCGACGGAGTTTTCTGCGACGAGCATGGCCGTTACCCGGCCGGCACCTGGATTCGCAGCCCGCACCTGAGCCAGCACCGGCCTTTCACCGGACCGGAAGGCGCCACCATCCTCGTCAAGGTGGGCCACCTCGACGTCGGCTGAGGCGACCGGGCCTGAGCGCGGGTCATTTCGTCAGGTCGAGGACCTCCGCCGCGAGCTCGATGGTACGCCCGCCTTCGGCGCTGACGGTCGTCTTGGCGCCGGGCTTGACCGTGATGCTGACAGGAGCGCGCGGAACACCGGACCGCGTCACCGGGGCGTCGATGATGACCGCCTTGTGCAGCACGAGTTCGACCGACTGCCCCAGCCGCGACAGCGTGAGCGCCTCGCGCTTCTCGTCATAAGAACGCAGTGTCCAGCCGTCGATCCGTCGGCCGAGAGGGACCCACTGGCGCTTGCCCGCGGCGTCTTCGATCGAGAACAGGCCGTCCTTGGTCAGCACGCCGTGGAACAAAGGCGGAGACCCGGCCGGCCGCGCCGACCGGGAAGCCTCCTTGACGGCCGGAACCGCGGCCGGCGGCGGCGGAACCTCGCCGGACTCCGTCATGGTCGCGAGCGTCAAGGTGCCGTCCGGATTGACCTTCGGGGTCACCGTGAAGACCAACCCGTCTTCGGCCGAACCGACGCGAATGGTCGCCGTCTTGCCGTCGACCGTGATCACGGAAGGCTCGGCATAGACCTCCGGCTTGCCGTCCTTGCCGGGCCGGGTGAAGGCGGCCGTCACCTTCAGGTGCGTCGGCACGGCGTCCGGCTCGGCCGCGGACAAGGCGCAGGACGCGAGGATCGCGAGCGCTAGGGAA
>JBDKKH010000260.1:0-5356 GCA_039796215.1 Verrucomicrobiota bacterium | reverse complement strand
TCACGAGAAGGTCTTTGGCGGCGCCGGCGGCTTCTTTCTGTTGCATCGCCTTGAGCTGTTTCTCCAGCGCCTTCTGTTGTTCGAGCAACGACTCGATCTTCTTCTCCAGCTCGCCGACCGGCGAGTTCACCCTGCCGGCGACGGCGCGAATCAGTTCGCGGTCGAGGCGGGCGACATCATAAGCGGTGAGGCCCGCGATGGCTTCAATGCGGCGCACGCCGGCGGCGATGGCGTTCTCGCCCGTGATGCGGAAGAGGCCGATCTCGCCCGTGTGGCGGACGTGCGTGCCCGCGCAGAGTTCCATCGACCAGCCGTTGAGCGAGGCAGCCTTGCCGCCGACCTGCACGACGCGTACGGAGTCGCCATACTTGTCGCCGAAGAACTGCATGATGTCCGGGCGGCCCTTGACGGACGCGTAGGCGACTTCGCTCCACGTCACGGCGTCGTTGGCGAGGATGCGCTCATTGACGAGCTTTTCGATGTCGGCCAGCTGGCCCGGCGTGAGCGCCGCGCCGTTGAAGTCGAAGGTCAGCTTCGTCGGATCGACCGCGGAGCCCTTCTGCGAGGCTTCCTTGGAGACGACCTCATGGAGCGCCCAGTGCAGGATATGCGTGACCGTGTGGTGGCGCTGGATGGCATCGCGACGGGCCTGGTCGACGGCGATCTCGATCGTCGCGCCGGCTTCCGGGGCGTCTTCGCCGTCGAGGAAGTGCAGCCAGGTCTGGCCGGACTTCTGGGTGTCGGTGACCTGCCACTGGCGGCCGCCGAGGGTGATGATCGCGGAGTCGCCGACCTGGCCGCCCATCTCGGCGTAGCAGGGGGACTTGTCGAGGATGACCGCCGAGCGGTCCTTGATCTTGGCGACCTGGGCGACCTTGGCCTGCGTGGCGAGGGCGTCGTAGCCGACGAAGGCCGTCGGGTGGTCGGAGCCGATGTCGGAAAGGGTGATGATCTCCTTCTTCTGCGCGGCGCGGGCGCGGTTGCGCTGCTCTTCCATGAGCTTCTCGAAACCGGCGCCGTCGACCGTCAGGCCGCGTTCGCGGGCCATGAGCTGGGTGAGGTCGAGCGGGAAGCCCTGCTCGTCATAGAGGCGGAAGGCGATGGCGCCCGAGATGACGCCGCCGGCCTTGAGCCTGCCGGCTTCGTCTTCGAAGAGGGCGATGCCCTTGTCGAGGGTGCGGTTGAAGGACTCTTCCTCGATGCGGATCACGTCGGCCACGACGGCGCGGCGAGTGCGGATCTCCGGGAAGACGTCGCCCATCGTTTCGGCGAGGACGCCGACGAGCTGGTGGAAGAAGCCGTTCTTCAGGCCGAGCGTGCGGCCGTAGCGGACCGCGCGGCGCAGGATGCGGCGGAGGACGTAGTTACGGTCGGAGTTGCCGGGCTGGATGCCGTCGGCGATGGCGAACGAAAGCGTGCGGATGTGGTCGGCGATGACGCGGAAGGCCACGTCGTCCTTCTCCTGCTGCGTGTCGCCGATCGAGCCGGCGGCGGGCAGGGTGGAGCCGTATTTCTTGCCGGAGAGTTCCTCGAGGCGGCGGAAGAGCGGCGTGAAGACGTCGCTCTCGTAGTTGGAGATCACGCCGGAGAAGTCCTTGAAGTTCTTCGTGCACTGCATGATGCCGCTGACGCGTTCGAAGCCCATGCCCGTGTCGACGTGGCGGGCCGGGAGCGGGCTGAAGGTGCCGTCGGGGTTGGCGTTGAACTGGATGAAGACCAGGTTCCAGATCTCCATGCAGCGGGCGTCGCTGCCGTTGACGAGCGCGCCCTTGGTGTCGCCTTCGGGGGTCAGGTCGACGTGCAGTTCGGTGCAAGGGCCGCAGGGGCCGGTCTCGCCCATCATCCAGAAGTTGTCCTTCTTGTTCCCGTTCACGATGTGGATCGCGGGGTCGAGGCCGGCGGCCCGGAACTTCTCGGCCCAGACGTCCCAGGCCTCCTGGTCGAACTCCGAGGGGTCGCCCTTGGACTTGTCGGGCTTATAGACGGTGGCGTAGAGGCGGTGCTTCGGGAACTTCCAGACTTCGGTGATCAGCTCCCAGGCGAAGTCGATGGCTTCGCGCTTGAAGTAGTCGCCGAAGGACCAGTTGCCCAGCATCTCGAAGAAGGTGTGGTGGTAGGTGTCGAGGCCGACGTCTTCGAGGTCGTTATGCTTCCCCCCGGCACGGATGCACTTCTGGGTGTCGGCGGCGCGACCCGGCGTATAAGGGCACTTCGTCTGGCCGAGGAAGATCGGGACGAACTGGTTCATCCCGGCGTTGGTGAAGAGCAGGTTGGGGGAGTCCGGCATCAGGCTCGACGACTGGACGATCGAGTGCTGCTTCGACTTGAAGAAATCGAGGAAGGACTGGCGGACTTGGGCGGAGGTCATGGAGCGGGACAGGGGCGGAGGGAAGGGGTCTTTTTAAGCCCTCGTCGGGGTAAAAGGGAAGGGTGGAATTAAGGGGGCAAGCGGCTGGGAACACGGCCGATCAAAGGGAGACCGGAAACCGGATGATGGGCCGGGGGGCCTGTCTTCAGTTCTCGGGTCTCTGCGTCTGGAGCCAGGTTCGTTGGCGGGAAATCTGCCCTCCGTCATCGATGCAGTGATCTATGCAGCCCTCCGTGCAGTCCTCTGTTCTGTCCTTCCGGTCGGCGCTTCTATTCCCCGGCCGCCATCAGTTCCGCGTGCAGCTGGAAGAGGGCGTGGACGCTGTCGGCGTAGAAGCCGCTGAGTCGTTCGATGAGGGCGGGGTCGTGCCAGGAGACGACGTTCGCCTTGAAGGTCAGGCAGGCGCGTCCGAGTCCCTCCGGGCGGCGGGAGGAGAGTTCCTGGGAGAAGTGCAACGTGGCGGGAAGTTTCTTGGCGTAGCGCTTCTGGTCCGAAAGGAAGGCGGCGATGGCGCCCAGTTGCGACTGTCCGTCGAGGGAGAGCGTGACGGTGGCCTCGCCGGGTACGTCGCCTTCGCGCGGCTGATAGAAGGTCCGGATGACCGCGGCCGACCCCTTCAGGGAGATCCGGGCGTTGAAGTCGTCTCGCGCGGTGAGCCGATAGGCCGGCGTCAGGGGCTTGAGCTTGTCGGCGACGGCCTTCCAGAGGGCGGGTCTCATATCCTCATCATCCGCGATGTCGCCGCAGAGGCAAGTGGTCCGGTCGATCCGGTCCGCACGACTTATCGACAGGCGCAAAAAAGGGCGTGCCGTCCGGCACGCCCTTCGAGGTCCGTTTCGCGGCGTACGGACTTACTTTTTCTTCTTCGCCGGCTCCGCCTTGGCGGGCGCGGCCAGCGGGTGTTCCTTCAGGAGTTCTTCCGGCGTGTAAGGCGCGGTGCGCGCGGTGTTGGCGGCGCGGACTTTCTTGACCTGGGCGGCCTTCACGGCGGGCAGGTTGTTGCCGAAGGACTGGCGCACGTAGGTCAGGACGGCCGCGACTTCCTCGTCGGTGAGCATCTGGCCCAGCGGGGTCATGACCGGCTGTCCGGTCGTATAGTCGCCGTATTCTTTGCCTTCCATGGTCATCTTGCCCATGAGCCCGTTGAGGACGAGCTTGATGGAGCGATCGGCGTCGCCTTCGAGCCAGGGATTGGAGCCCTTGCCCGCGGCGTGACCGAGGGGCGGGTAGGCTCCGCGAAGGGCCTTGCCTGCTTCCTTGGGCATGTCGGCTCCGCGTCCGTCGGCCTGGTGGCAGGTCGAGCAGAGGGCCTCGCGATGGTAGACTTCCTTGCCCTTATCGTAGAGTTTCTTGTCTTCCTTCGAGAGCTTCTTGTCCGTCGGCCCGTAGGAAGCTTCCTTCTGCTGGGCGAACTCCTTCAGGTTGACATCGGCCACCTTGAGGGAGGCCAGCTGTTTCATCGTCTCGCTCAGGCAGTAGGCGATCGTGGAGTCCTTGGTGCCCTTGAGCGTCTCGGCGGCGGCGATGGCGCGCGGGGTGTCCTTGCCTCGGAAGAAGCTCAGGCCGCGGACGCCTTCGAGCTGGACGCGCGGATGGGAGTCCTTGACGGCGTTCTCCATGATGGCGAGGGCGTCCGGCAGGCGGTCGCGCTGGTAGATGGCGACGCGCACGGCCTGGGCGCGGGCGCGGGGCTCGGGCGACTTCAGGAGCAGGGCGATGAGCTCGGGGTTGACGACGTTATGCCACTGGTGGACCCAGAGGGCTTCCAGGAGGTGGTGGGCGTCTTCGACCTTGTTCGGGTCGAACTGCTTGGCCCACTTCTGGGTCGCGGCGATGACCTTGGCGGTCTCGTGTTTGTGCAGTTCGATCTTGGCGAGCTGGCGGACGCTGTCCTCGTGCTCGGTCAGCAGGGCCAGGAGGTTCTCGACGGATTCGCCGTCGATCTTCTTGGGCTTCAGGAGCGGGCGGCTCGGGTAGGTCAGGCGGTAGAGGCGGCCGTGCTGGTGGTCGCGGTTAGGGTCGCGCAGGTGGTGCTGCAGGTGGCCGATGAGCATCTGGGACCAGTCCATCACGTAGATGGAGCCGTCCGGGGCGACGGCCATGCCGGAGGGACGGAAGTTGCCGGCCTTCTCCTTGTTGGTCTCGAGCAGGTTGGGCAGGATGGTCTCGCCCTTGATGCTGGAGCCGTGCTCGGTGAGCTTCGCGCGGAAGATGCCCTGGACGGTGATCACGTTGGCGTTGAGGAACACGCCCTGCCAGTCGTCGGGGAAGTGACGGCTGCTCAGGATGGTCGTGCCCGGGCAGGGACGGGAGGGTCGGTTCCAGAACTGCTTGTAGCCGGGGTGGGCGCCGGTGTCCAGGTGGCCCGAGAAACCGGGGCCGAAGTAGTTGGCGTTGCCGGTGGCGTCGGTGATCAGGTCGTTGCCCCAGTAGTCGAACACGCGGCCGTGAGGGTTGGCGAAGCTATAGGGGACGTGGCGGTACAGCTTGTTGGTCTGAGGTTCGAACCGGTAGATCGCGCCGTTGGTGTTGCGCATCACGCCGTTGAAGGTCTCGACTTGCGAGCGGTGGAAGGTGCCGTCCGAGAGGTAGATGGCGCCTCCTGGTTCGTAGCAGATGGAGTTGGTCTCGTGGTGGGAGTCGGCCGCGCACATGCCGGTGAGCAGGCGTTCCTTCCAGTCGGCCTTGCCGTCGCCATCAGTGTCGCGGACGTACCAGATGTCGGGCGACTGGATGAGGATGACGCCGTCCTTGTAGAACTGGAAGCCGGTCGGGCAGTTCAGGCCGTCGAGGAAGGTGGTGGACTTGAGTACCTTGCCCGTCTTGGGGTCGAGGTCGAGGACGAGGAGCTTGTCGAAGACCTTGGTGGTCGGCGAGGTCTCGGGGTAGGCGGGCCAGCAGGCGATCCAGAGACGGCCCTTGGTACCGAAGTTCATCTGGACCGGATTGATCAGGTCGGGCACGGTCGTCTCGTCGGCGATGAACTCG
>JBDKKH010000259.1:0-3685 GCA_039796215.1 Verrucomicrobiota bacterium | reverse complement strand
TCCCCTCGAAAAGGCCGCCTATCCGGGCGGCCTTTTTATTGCTGAAGCATCAGCGGGTCGGCTTAGGTTTTTGTCATGCCCACCGAATCGCCTCCGGAAGCGCCGGCACCGGCGCCGAAGCTCCTCCGCCTCGCCGCCCATGCCATCGACATGGGATCGGTCCTGGTGCTGATCTGGGTGCTCAACCACCTGCTTGGGGAGAAGGCCGGTCCCTTGCTCCTGCTCCTGCCGGCCGTCCTCGGGGTGCCGCTGACGATGACGGGCTCCACGCTGGGCCAGCGGGCTTGTGGTCTGACCTTGGTCTGCTGGCGGACCAAAGGCCGTCCGCCTCAGGCCAAAGTCTGGCAGTGGGTTCTGACCAAGCAGCTTCTCTCGTTGCTGGGCTTCGCCGGCGTCGGCGTCGGTGCGCTGTTCTATATCCCGATCCTGACGGACAAGCATCAGCGCTCCCTCTATGACGACTGGGCCGACGTCTTCGTCGTCCGGCGATCGGGTGCTTCCGGCGCGGCTTAAGCCTTGGCCCGGCGCAACTGCCGCCAGCGGGCGCGGTGGTGGCGGGTCCAATCCAGCAAGGCGCGCTCGAAGCCGATGTCTCGTCCGGCTTTCTCCGACTCGATCCACTTGTGACGGAGGATCTCTTCCCGCTCGGCGAGGAACTCGGCGTAAAGAGAGGAACGCGCGGCCAGATCGGCGTCGGTCCTCTTGGCCTGGATTTCTTCTCTCATCGGGAAGAGGCTAATTTGACGGGAAGAAGACGGTTTGGCAAGAAGGAGGCGTCGGCCTCTTCAGGCCGTCTGTTCCAGGCCGCGCAGCACCGTGAGACCGATGGACTTGAAGATCCGCGCCGGATTGCCGTCCGGATGGCTGATGGCGACAGGGATGCCGTGGTCGCCGCCTTGACGGATGGTCTGATCCAACGGGACTTCGCCCAGCAGGATGGAGTTCAGGGCCGTCGCGACCTTCAGGCCGCCGCCTTGTCCGAAGAGGTGCTGCCGGCTGCCGTCGGCGGCTTCGAGGTAGCTCATGTTCTCGGCTACGCCGAGGATGGGCACGCCGACCTTGTCGAACATCGCCGCCCCTCGCAGGGCGACGGAGACTGCGGCGGTCTGGGGGGTCGTCACGATGATCGCCCCGCTGAGCGCCATCGACTGGGCGATGGAAAGCTGCGCGTCGCCGGTGCCGGGCGGCAGGTCGATCAGCAGGACGTCCAGTTCTCCCCAGCGGACGTTGGTCGCGAACTGCGAGATCGTCTTCATGATCATCGGCCCGCGCCAGACCACGGGGGCGTCGGCGTCGATGAGGAGGCCCATGGACATCACTTTGACGCCGAAATTCTCCAAGGGGATGAGCGTGTCGCCCTCCAGGAGCGGGCGGGCGTTGACCCCGATCATCAGGGGGACCGAAGGCCCGTAGATATCGCAGTCCATCAGCCCGACCTTGCCGGGGCGGCCTTGGTCGGAGAGCGCGCGGGCGAGGGCGCAGGCCAGATTGACCGCGAAGGTCGACTTGCCCACCCCGCCTTTGCCGCTGGCGACCGCGATGATGTGCTTCACTTTGCCCACGCCGGCGTCGCCCGAGGGCTTGGCGGACGCGGCGGTGGCTCCCGCCGGCGGGGTCGCTCCCTTGGGGACCGTCACGGTGATGGCGATGGAGGGATCGCGGACGCCGATGCCGAGCAGGGCGGCCTCGATGTCGGCGTAGAGTTTCTTCGGGACTTCCGGGTCCGCGCTGGTCACGGCCAGGCCGACGCTGACTTTGCCGTCCAGGGCGACCTCGATGCCCTTGACCAGACCGAAGGAGACGATGTCCCGGCTGTAGCCGGGGTAGCGGACCTGCCCGAGGGCCTTTTGCACGGATTCCTTATCGGTCGACATCAGCAGGATTGAACTCCCCGCCCCACCTAGGTCAAACTGCTATCCCACCGATCCTCTTTCCGCCCGATGCGCCTCCTCGCTTTCTTCCTCGTCCTCAACCTCGCGCCGCTTTTCGGCCAAGGGAACGTCGTCGTCAACGACGACATCGCCGCCTCCGCCGGCAAGGGGGTCGTGCCGGTCGCCGTCGTCTGCGACGACCCGGCCCTCGGCAATCTCGTCCAGTTCGCCCTTTCCGTCCACGGAGCCGTCCAGATCTCGCCGTCTTCCTCGGTCAAGGTCCGGATCGGCCGCACCGCGCTGGCCGCGGCGGTCGCCTGCGACAACGCCGCCTACGCCTTCTCGTCCAACGTCGAGGCCAAGGACGAAGACCAGCTCGCGCTCAAGGTCGCCGACGCCGTCATCGTCGGCCTGGGCCGCCGCTGGCAGCTCAAGCCGCTTTACGCCGACACCAAGGTCGCCTTCGTCTCCCGCTACACGGGACACGCCGAGATCTACGTGACGAACCTCGCCCGGTCGAAGATGCTCCGGCTCACCAATTATCGGAACACGTCGATCGGTCCGCGCTGGTCGGCCGACGGCGCGCGCGTCTTCTTCATCTCCTCTTTCCGCACCGGCTGGCCGGAGATCTTCTCGACCAACGGGATCGGCGAGGCCGCCAAGGTGATCGTGAACGCGCGCGGCGCGCTCGGCGCGGCGAGCAGCGGTCCCGACGGACGCATCGCCTTCGCCTCCTCCAACAAGGAGACGATGGACATCTTCGTGGCCGGTCCGCAGGGCCAGTCGCCGACGCTCGTCATCAAGGCGCCCAACAAGCAGTGGGTGAACACGGACCCGGCGTGGTCGCCGGACGGCACCCGCTTCGCGCTCACCGGCGGCCCGACGGGCCGTCCCGGCATCTACCTCGCCAACGTGACGGGCGGCGGCCTGCGCCCGGTCGCCACCGGCCAGAGTTATTGCACCGAGCCTCGCTGGAATCCGGTCTTCCCCGACCAACTGGTCTTCACTTTCCAGTCCGGCTCGCTGCGCCTCGGCCTCATCGACCTGGCGGCCGGCACCGTGAAGACCATCGAGACCAGCAGCCCGGTCTCCTTGGCGCACGCCACGTGGTGCGCCGACGGCCGACATCTCGTCGCCGCGCAAGGCGAATGGCTCGCCGTGGTGGACAGCCTCACCGGCAAGGTGACCCGCCTCACGCCGGCCAGCCTCGGGCATTGTTCCGAGCCCGACAACTGGACCCGGCGGGCGCGCTGAGCAGTCGGATGGGCGACGG
Source organism: Verrucomicrobiota bacterium (assembly GCA_039796215.1). GTDB lineage: Bacteria > Verrucomicrobiota > Verrucomicrobiia > Opitutales > UBA953 > UBA953. The sequence continues at coordinate 541 of JBDKKH010000259.1, read as the reverse complement.
ATACCTTTTGCCAACGACGCCCGAAGTCTCTTTTCTCGGGGAAGCTCGATGAGCAACCCAGGCATCAATCAATCTCAGAAGCAGGTCCAGGGACTCGTCCTCACGCCCCAGCTCCGCCAGTCGCTCCGCATCCTGCAGGTGCCGGCGGCCGAGCTCCTGCGTGAGATCTCCTCCGAGCTGGCCGCCAATCCGTTGCTGGAAGAGGTCGAGCCGGTGTCTTCCGAGGGGTCGGAGACGGTCTCCGCGCCCGAGGAGCCCGAAGACGACGGTCCCCGTGAACTCGCCCTGGGCGACGATGATTTCGACGCCTTGAAGCGCATGAAGGACGACTGGGACGAGAGCTACTACGAGGAGATCCGCTCCCAGGGGTACACGCAGGAGGACGAGGAACGCCGCCGGCACATGCTGGAGTCCGCCACGGGCGAAGCCTCCCTGGCCGAACACCTCGCCGACCAGGCGCGCAACGCGACCGACGACCTCGCCGTCCAGGAGGCCCTGAAGCTGCTCATCGCGTCGTTGGACGAACGCGGGTTCATGGAAG
>JBDKKH010000258.1:0-3604 GCA_039796215.1 Verrucomicrobiota bacterium | reverse complement strand
ACCTCGTAGCCGAGCGTGGCGAGCTGACGGGCGACGGCTTTGCCGACCAGACCCGTGGCCCCAGTCAGGATGATGCGTCGGCGGGAGGACATCTCGACCAATCTGGAAGGAAATCTTAAGGACTCAAGCCGTCGGCTTGTTCACCACGAGGATCCAGGGCTTACCTGGGGTCGGGTAATAGCCGATCTTCTCGACGTGCAGGCCGGCGGCGGCATGGGTTTCCGCGAACTTCAGCACGATGTCCGATTCCTCGGGGCCGCCGGGGTGTCCAGTGTAGGCCACGCAGATCAGCCGTCCGCCGGGGCGCAGCGCGTCGTAGGCCGCGTCGAGCGCCGTCCGGGTTGAATCCGGGCGGGTGATGATGTCGGGATTGCCTCCGGGCAGGTAGCCGAGATTGAAGATCGCCACGCCGACCTTGCCTTGCTGGCCGGGCGTGAGCACCGCGCTGAGTTCGGCATGGCTGCGCAGGTGGAGCGAGACGCGGTCCAGCAACCCGGCCATCTCGAGGAGGTTGCGGGTCGACGCGATGGCTTCGGGCTGGATGTCGAAGGCGTGGACGTGGCCCGCAGGGCCCACCGCTTGCGCGAGGCAGGCCGTGTCGCGGCCTTTGCCGGCGGTTCCGTCCACGGCGATGTCGCCGGCACGCAGGATCTCGGCCGCGAGTTTCTGGGCGCGTTCGGTGACGCGGACCGGGTTTACGGGAGCCACGGGAATTTCCGGAAGTTCGGAGCGCGTTTCTCGTTCCACGCGGCGCGACCTTCGTCGCCCTCTTCCGAAAGATAATAGAGCAGGGTGGCGTTGCCGGAAAGTTCCTGGATGCCGGCCTGGCCGTCGAGCTCTGCGTTGAAGGCCGATTTAAGGCAACGGATGGCCAGCGGGCTCTTCGTGAGAATCTCCTGAGCCCACTTCACGCCTTCGGCATCGAGCTCGGCATACGGGACGACCGTGTTGACCAAGCCCATCTCGAGGGCCTGCTTCGCGTCATATTGACGGCAGAGATACCAGATCTCCCGCGCCTTCTTCTGGCCGACGATGCGGGCGAGGTAGGAGGCGCCGAAGCCGCCGTCGAAGCTGCCGACTTTGGGGCCGGTCTGCCCGAAGACCGCGTTGTCGGCCGCGATCGTCAGGTCGCAGATGACGTGGAGCACGTGGCCGCCGCCGACGGCGAAGCCGGCCACCAGCGCGATGACGACCTTGGGCATCGAGCGGATGAGGCGCTGCAGGTCGAGGACGTTGAGGCGAGGCACGCCGTCCTTCCCCATGTAGCCGCCTTTTTTGTCGCCGCGGATCTTCTGGTCGCCGCCGGCGCAGAAGGCGAATTTCCCGTCATGCTGGGGATTGGCCCCGCGCAGGAGCACGACGCCGATGGTCGCGTCGTCGCGTGCGTCGCCGAAGGCCTTGAGCAGTTCGGCCACGGTGTCCGGCGTGAAGGCGTTGCGGCGATGCGGGCGGTTGATGGTCACGCGCGCGATGCCGTCGGCCTTTTCATAGACGATATCGGCGAACTCGCCGCACTTCTGCCAACGGAGGTCTGGCTGCATGGGGGTAAGTTGGAGGGAGGGGGGACCTTTTCAAACGATTAAGCGACGGGACGCTTGAAAATCGCCGGCGCTTACCGCACTTTGGCCTCCTATGGCCAAACTGACTCCCGAACAGATCACCAAGGTCTCCGCCTGGGTGGCCGAAGGCGCGACGCTTTCGCAGATCCAGGAACGCCTATCTTCTCAGCTCGGTGTCCCCATGACTTACATGGACGTCCGTTTCCTCGTCGATGACCTGAACCTCGCCCTGGTCGAAAAAGAAGAGCCGAAGAAGGCGGAAGAGCCGGCCGCGGAAGCGGCGCCCGTCGAGGCCGCCGCTCCGGCCGCCCCGGCCGCCCAAGGCGCCGGCGTCGTCACCGTCGAAGTCGATACGATCGCCCAGCCGCACGCGATGGTCAGCGGCCACGTGACTTTCTCCGACGGCGAAAAGGCCGATTGGTACATCGATCATCAGGGCCGTCCGGGCATGGCCGCACGCACGCCGGGTTATCGCCCGACGCCACAGGATATCACCGACTTCCAGGTCAAGTTGGACGCCGCGCTCCGTCAGGCCGGCTACTGAGCGCTTAGCGCGTCTTGAGGATCGCTTCGGCCAGGACGAAATCCGCCGGACGCGTCAGCTTCAGGTTCACCGAGGGGTTTTCGACCAAGGACACGTCCTGGCCGACTAACTCCACGGCGGAACTGTCATCGGTCACCTTGCGCTGAAGTTCCGCGACCTTGCGGTAGGCCTTGAGCACGATGGCCGTGCGGAAGACCTGCGGGGTCTCGGCGGTCCAGACCAGGCCGCGGTCAGGCGAGGTCTCGACGGAAGCCGAGCCGGGCTTCGCTATCTTCACGGTGTCGGCGGCGCGGCCGGCCAGGATGGCGGCGCCCGTCTCGAAGGCCTTGGCGCGGACCTTACGGATGGCTTCGGCAGAGACCAGCGGGCGGGCTCCGTCGTGGATGTGGACCAGGCCGGAGTGGCCATCGCAGGTGCTGAGTGCTGCGAGGACCGAATCCTGACGGGATTCGCCGCCGGGCACGAAGTCGATCGCCGTGACGGAAGGCAGGTGCGTTGCCAGCAGGGCGCGCAATCTGGCCAGCTGGACGTCGTCGCGGTAGGTGATGACCACGCGGCCGATCAGGCCCGTGCTCAGGAAGGACTCGAGGGAGTGAATGAAGACCGGCTTGCCGGCAAGGAGGGCGGTGGTCTTGTCGTCGACGACCGACTGCATGCGCCGCGCGGAGCCGGCGGCGAGGAGCACGAGGATGTCGCCGGGCGAGCTCATGCGGTCTCGCCGATATCGCGGCGGATGCGGAGCGTCTCGCCCGCAGGATCCTTGGCCTTGAGGATCGGGCGGCCCACGACGATGAAACTCGCCCCGGCCGCGGCGGCCTGAGCGGGAGTCATGATGCGGCTTTGGTCATCGCCGGCGGCGTCAGGGTAGCGGATGCCCGGCGTGACGAGCGTCGGGGCGGTGCCGAGGTCGGCGCGGAGGACGGGAAGTTCGAGCGGCGAACAGACGAGGCCGCCGATGCCGGAGTCGATGGCCATGCGGCCGAGGAGGCGGACCTGTTCTTCCGGCGTGCGGGCGACGCCCGTGGCGGAGAGCTGAGCCTGGTCCATCGAGGTGAGCACCGTCACGCCGAGCACCGTGCAATCGGGCAGGGCGGACTTGGCGGCGTCGGCGGCGCGGGCGATCATCTCGGGACCGCCGCAGGCGTGGATCGTCAGGAGCGAGCAGGGGCGTCCCTTGAGGCTCTTGATCGCGGAGGCGACGGTGTTGGGGATGTCGTGGAACTTGAGGTCCAGGAAGACCTTGAAGCCGAGCGCGTGGAACTCGTCCACGATGCCCGGACCATGCCGGGTGAAGAGCTGCAGGCCGAGCTTCACCCACTCCAGTTTTCCGACGAGCGGCCTGGCGAGCGCCAATGCTTCTTCTTTGGTTTCTACGTCGAGGGCGAGGATGAGTCGGCAAGGCGAAGCCATGCGGACTTTTATGCGAACCCGCGGGGTTCCCCGCCAGCGTAAAGCAACCGCCGCGGCCAGGAAAGGCGGGGGCTTGCGGCCGCCCGCCGAC
>JBDKKH010000257.1:0-5467 GCA_039796215.1 Verrucomicrobiota bacterium | reverse complement strand
GTGGCCGAGAGACGGGCTTCGACGACGGCGGGCAGATAGTTGGCGGCGGCCGTTCCGGAGGTGCAGAGCAAGGCGGCGGGCTGACCGGTGGCCTTCGCGAGGCCGAGAGCGATGAACCCCGCCGAACGTTCGTCGAGGGCCACCGTCACGTGCAGGCCGGCGGCTTCGGCGAACGCGTGGGCCAGCGGGGTCGACCGCGAGCCCGGGGAGATCACCACGTGCGTCAGGCCGAGCCGCCGCAGCGTGCGCACGCCGACGTCGGCCCAGAGGGCGTTCGTGTTCAGGTGCCTGGTCGCGCGGGCCATGGGGACAGGCAATCCCGCAAGGGCGGGGGTGTCCAGCGTGGGCTTGGATTAGGATTTAATCCTTCAGGATATCGGCCATATTTCCGATGCCAATGGAGGTCTGCCTCGCTCTGCTCCCCTGGGTCCTGGCCTTGTTGGTCCCGGTCGTGCTGGCCCATGCGATCTTCCGCGGCATGACCTTCGCCGTCGACGAGGCGTTCGTGCGGGTGCGGGTCTATGGCCTGACCGCTCGCAAGGTGGCTTTGGCCGACATCGAGTGGGCTGCGCAGGATTGGGCGGTCTGGAACGAGCATTGGACCGACACCGTCCGCCCCTCGAAGTTGCTTTTGCTCCGCCGCCGCACCGGCTGGTTCCGGAACTTCATCATCAGCCCGCCGTCGCCGCAGGACTTCCTTCGCCAGCTCGCCGCGCGCGGCGTGACCGTGCGCTGAACTGATGCCGTGCCGCAAGGGGCCTCGGCGCCGGCTCCTGAAATGAAAAACCCCGGTAGCCCGGGGTTTCTTCTTTCCGGCGACTTATTTGCCGGCCGCGTGTTCTTTGGCGTGCTCGCGGAGCGGATCGTAGCCGAAGTCCTTCTTCAGGTCGCGCCAGGAAGCGTGCACGTGGTTCGCACCGCCCTGGAAATTGACCAGCTCGAAGAGGAAGGTCGGTCCTTGGATGCTGTAATAGTGGGCTTCGCCGACTTCGAGGCCGCCGTTCCAAGCGAAGACCAGGGAGTCTTTGACGGCGTCGATGGCCTTGAGCTCGCGGGCGGCGAAATCGGCGCGGGTCCGGCTGACGTATTCGAAGATGAGCTGGCCGAGGATGCGTTTCTGGGCGTCGTCGAGCTCGGAGGCCGGGATGCCCTGATGCTTGATGATGCCGTCGGCCTTGGGCTTGTTGCCGGTGATGACCTCCTTGAGGGGGTCCTTGTTCAGGAAGGCTTTCTTGCGCTGTTCGGCGGTGAGGGAGCGGGCGAGCTGGCGGCCGAGGTCGTCTTCGAATTTCAGGAGTTCGAAACCGACCGGTCCGGGCTGGTCGGCTTTGATCTTGCCCGGGCTGCTCGCGAAGAAGGAAGGCGTCGAGCTGATCAGCTCGCCGTCCACCAAGGTGAAGTTGAGGGACAGGTGGTGGCCTTCCCAGCGGAAGCCCCAGGTGCCCTTGGCGTCGGGCGTGCCGAAGATCGACACGAAATAATTCTCCGCATCGCGCTTCGGGCCGGAGCCTTTCTCCATCTCGAAGAGCAGGTGCTCGAGGGCCATGATGGACTCGGCCTTCATGTGTCCGCGGCTGCTCAGGGAGGCGGCGAGGATGGCCTGGGCGAAGTGGCGCTGGCCCGGATTCATTTCCTTCAGCGGGAGGCCTTTGCGGGCCGAGGGCACGAAGATCCAATGGGTGCGCTCCGCGTCATCGAAGGCGAAGACCGCCTTGGCCTTCTGGGCCGCGTCGAGCGTGCCGACGAAGGCGTTGGCGGCGGTGGAGAGCTCTTCTCCGGCGGTGTGGGCGAAGGCGGGGGCGCTGGCGGCGCAGAGGCAGAGCCAGCCTAGGAGATGTCGGAGGGAGCGCATGGGGTGTCAGGTGTGGACAAGGCAATAGGCCAAGGGTTCCCGCAGGGCCAGAAAGGAATGGCGGGCGGGGCTGGCGCCCCGAGGGGGCAAGCGGGCACGAGTATCGAGTATAGGGGGATGCAAAGGAGGCCGGAACGAGAGCCTCGGGGCTTTGAGCGCTATCTGACTCCTCCCCGATACTCGATACTCGTGCCCACGCTGCCCTGCGGAAGGCGCCTTAGGCGCCTTCTGCCTCGCTCAGCTTCTGGGCGGCCTGTTCCCAGGCGGCGGTGGCGGCCTGGAGGCCGTTGATCGCGTCCCTGAGCTGGGCGTTGAGCTGCTGGACGTTCGCGCCGCCGGCATAGGTGGCGGGGTCGGCGAGTTCGGCGGTGAGCTTGGCCTGCTTGGCTTCGAACTCCGCGACCTGCTGCTCGCACTTCGTGACATCGGCCTTCAGCTTGCGGAGGTCCGCGGCGGAGGGCTTGGCGGGCGCCTTGGGCTGGGCCGTCTTGGGCGCCTCGGCCTGCTTCGGGCGGCCGTCGGTGAAGCCCGCGGTGAGCGCCGCGCGTTCGTTGCCCGCCTTGGATTTCTCGAGGTAGTAGGCGTAGTCGCCCGCGTATTGCGTCAGGCGGCCGGAGTGCACGTGCAGGACCGTCTTGGCGATCTCGCGGATGAAGTGCACGTCGTGGCTCACGAAGTACAGCGTCCCTTCGTAGGTCTTCAGCGCGGCGATGAGCGCGTCGATCGACATGATGTCGAGGTGCGTCGTCGGCTCGTCCATCAGCAGGAAGTTCGGCGGGTTGATCAGCAGCTTCACCAGCGCCAGGCGCGACTTCTCGCCGCCCGACAGCACCGACACCTTCTTATGCACGTCGTCCTTGCGGAAGAGGAACGTGCCGAGCATGCCGCGGGCCTGCTGCTCCGTGAGGCCGTTCTCCGTGGTGCGGAGCTCCATCACGTTCTCGAGGACGGTCAGCTTGGGGTTCAGGTTGTCGACGCGGTTCTGGGCGAAGTAGCCGGTGATGACGTTGCCGCCTTCCTCGCGGACGCCGCCGTTGACGGGGATGACGCCGGCGAGGATCTTGAGCAGGGTGGATTTGCCGGCGCCGTTGGGGCCGACGAGCACCGTGCGCTGGCCGCGTTCGCACTCGTAGTTGAGGTCCTGGTAGACGACGTGCTCGCCGTAGGCCTGCTGGACGTGCTCGAGCTTCATCACCTTGAGGCCGGAGCGCGGGGGCTGCGGGAACCGGAACTGGATCTTCTTCAGGTCGTCCTCGGGTTCGTCGATCGCGGCCTCTTCCAGGCGGGCGATCTGCTTCTCCTTGGACTTCGCGCGGGAGGCCATGGAGGCCTTGGCGCCGAAACGGTCGACGAACGTCTGCAGGTGGGCGATCTCGCGCTGCTGGTTCTTGAACATCGCCTGCTGGCGTTCCTTGCGCGCGACGCGTTCGGCCAGGAAGTCGTCGTAGTTGCCGCTGTATTCGTGAAGGCGCTGCCCGCGCAGCTCGATCATGCCCGTGCAGAGGGCGTTGAGGAAGGCGCGGTCGTGCGAGATGACCACGAGGCCGCCGGGGTAGCGGGTCAGGTAGTCTTGGAACCAGAGCAGGGCCTCGAGGTCGAGGTGGTTGGTCGGTTCGTCGAGCAGCAGGAGCGTCGGCTCGCTCACGAGCAGGCGCGCGAGGTGGGCGCGCATGACCCAGCCGCCGGAGAACGTCTTGGCCAGCTTCTCATGGTCGCTTTCGCGGAAGCCGAGCCCGGCGAGGATCTTCTTCGCGCGAGGTTCGAGCGTGTAGTCGATGTCCCAGTCGTCATCGTTCTCCGGCTCGAGTTTGCCGCCGCTGGTCGCGATCTGCAGGATCGTCTCGTCGCCGACCGGCGCGCTCTCCTGGGGGAGGAAGCCGAAGTTCGCCCCGCGTTCCCATTCGATCAGGCCTTCGTCGGGATTGTCCTTGCCGAGGATGATGTTGAAGAGGGTGGATTTCCCGGCGCCGTTGGCGCCGACGAGGCCGAGGCGGTCCGTCCGGGCGATGTTCAGCGAGACCTCCGCGAACAAGGTGCGGGGACCGTAGGACTTGGAGACATTGGCGATCGTGAGCATCGAAAAGGCGATAAAGGGGCCTACGAGGGCGAGGTCAATGAGGTTAGGGGCAGGGGTAGGGTTAGGGGCAGGGGTAGGGGGAGGCCAGAGGGCAACGCGATGACTGCATCGATGACAGATGACGGATGGCCGATCGATGGGGCTGACGACGGCCTCCAATGCTCAGCGTAGGGGCAGGATCACCTAACCCTACCCCTACCTCTAACCCTGCCCCTGTTGCGCTTTGCTCAGCTCAGCTCCACTTCAGCTTGCTGCGCAGGACGTCGAAATGGGTGAGGGTCTTTGGGCGCAGCACGGCGAGCTGGACCTTGGCGGTGCGGATGCCGAGGGGGAGCCGGCCTTGGGCTTCGAGGGTCGGCCGACCGTCGACGGACAGTCCGAGCTGGGCGCCGTCTTCGCTGCTGATCTCCAGTTCCGTCTCGCCGTCGAAGATGACCGAGCGGTTGGAGAGGGTGTGGGCGCAGATCGGGGTCAGGACGATCACCGCGGCGGCCGGATCCACCAGCGGGCCGCCGGCGGCCAGGTTGTAGGCGGAAGTGCCGGTGGGCGTGGCGAGGATCAGGCCGTCGGCGCGATACTCGTTCACGCGGGCGCCGTCGGCGCGCACGGCGAAGCGGCCCATGCGGAAGACGTCACGGGTCTTCAGCACGACGTCGTTGAGCGCGAGGGTGAAGCTGCCGTCGGCGAAGCGCACCTCGAGGAGCGCGCGGTTCTCGCGGCGAAAATCCCCGGCGAGGATGGAGCGGATGGAGGCGCCGACGTCGTCTTCCGGATACGCCGCGAGGAAGCCGAGTTTGCCGCGATTGATGCCGAAGAGGGGCACGCCCTCGAGGGCGGCGGGTTCGGCGACGCCGAGGAAGGTGCCGTCGCCGCCGACCACGCAGCAGGCGTCGGCCCCGCGCAGGGTGGTCCTGTCGACCGGCCAGGCGTCGGCCAGGATCAGCTCGACGCCGGCTTCACGCGTCGCCTCCCGTACCGCGCGGACGATGTCCTCGACACCGGACTTGGTGCGATTGACGACGAGCGCGAGGCGGCGGATGGCCATGGATGAGGACTAGGCGTCCGCGTCGGAAGGGCAAGGACAAGCCGGGTCAGCCGGCGGCCAAAGGGCTTATTTCGGGCTCTTTTCCAGCTTCGGCGTGAGGAAAGCCAGCCGATAGCCCAGGCTCAGTTCGAAGCGTTTGCCTCCGAGCGCGACGACGTTGACCGGATTGGCGAGCCCGGGGAGTTCCAGTGTCCATTGGCCTTCAGGCAGGTGCTTCTTGGCTTCTTCGAAGTCGGCTTTGATCCTTTCGAGCAGCGGGTCGCGGTAGTCCTGCGGGTTGGTGAGCGCGTACTCCGGATGGCCGACGACGCTCTTTTCGTCTTCGCTCTTCCCGTCGACGAGTCCCTCGGTCTTGGCGCGCAAGGCCTCGAGTCCTTTGAGCCCTTGGTCGGCTTTGACGCGGAGCTCCCAGCGCGCGAGGGCCACATACGTCACCTCGCCCTTCGTTTCTTCGTCGCCGAAGAGCTTGCTGCTGGTCGAGGTCGTCCGGGAG
>JBDKKH010000256.1:0-3849 GCA_039796215.1 Verrucomicrobiota bacterium | reverse complement strand
AGGGCGAACCCGACTCGTCGACATAGACAAGCTGCATGGAAAGGTAATAGCGCCGACCCAGTCAGCACGGCAATGAGACGAGCATGGTGTCAAATACCCACGCCGACCAGGGAGGCAGGGCTTAACAGCCGGAGCAGAGGGAGAACGGATATTTTGCCGGGGCATGCGACCGAAGCATACTTTCCGGTTTCCGGCCTCCCATTGATCGGATGAGTTGTTTCTGGTTTCAGGTGGCGGGTGGCAGGTGGGATTGCGGTCCTGTACCTGTACCTGAACACCCGCACCAGGGACCTGATGGCTGAGACCCGGGACCTGACAATGGATGCAACTAGGACAGCACGTGGTGCTATCCCTACCTCGATACAGAAAAGGCAGCGATCAAGGGGGGACCGGGGACCGGGGACCGGATGGTTGGCGGGGGGTATATATTTTCGGGTGACAGGTGACGGGCACGGCAATCGGGAGTTCAGGAGCCGGCCGTTCGGCCATCGGGGGCTGGCACCCGGGTTCCGGCGGCCGAAGGCTGAACGGCCGAGTCCCGAAAGGCTGACGCCCGTGGCCGACACCCGGCACCTGGAGTGGATGTCCGAGTATCGGGAGAGACATCGTCTCGGGTGGCGGGTGGCGGGTTGCAGGTAGGGGCGTGCGGCCCGCGCGCCCTGAAATCAGAGGATGACCGGGCCGGTCATCCCTACCTGACGCGGCAGAGCCGCGAGCGGTTAGCGGACGGGAGCGGCAGACAGTAACCGGAGATAAATTTCCGGTTTCCGCAGGAAAGACACTTTGGTCGGCGAACTTGACGCGCGGGAAAGCGGCGAACAAGGTGCGCCATGAAGAAGATGATGCTATTCCTGCTGGGCGTGCGCATGCTTTTCCTCGCGGCGGCCACGGCGATGTGCCTGTTCGGACTCTTCGCCCGGGGAGAAGTCGATCCCGGCATCGGCTGGCGAATCGGTTACTTCGCCGGCCTCGTGGTGTGCGGCTTCCTCATCGGCCAGGTCTGGAAGTCCCTGAAAGCCACTTGGCGGGAATAAGCCGGGCCGGGGGACGTAAAAGTCCGATCCTCGGGTAAACTTGGGCTGGATAGTCGGTCCGGCGGAGTCCATTAAAGACTCCCCCATGAAGCCTAGCGCCTTCCTTTTCCTCGCCGCCCTCTCCGGCGGCCTCATCGCCGCGGACCAGCCCCCGGCCAGCTACAATAAACTCAAGGACAAGGAAGCCAAGGCCGTCGCCAGCAACTGGCCCGACCACAGCAAGGGCTCCCCTACCCCGCACGCTCCGGCCGTGAACCCGCCGGCGGCCAAAGAACAGCGCAGCCAGGCGGCCAAGGCCCCGGCCGCGGGCGAACGCGTCGTCTTCATCGGCAACGGTTTCGCCGAGCGCGACACCTATTACGGTCGGCTCGAGACCGAACTGCACCTGCGCTTCCCCGCGCAGCAGCTGATCGTGCGCAACATGGGGCGCTCGGGCGACACCCCCGCGTTCCGCCCGCACCCCGCGCGCGCCTCGCAGTGGGCCTTCCCTGGCGGCGAGAAATTCCATCCTGAATACGCGCAGCACAACGGACGCGGCTTCTTCTCCACCCCTGACCAGTGGCTGCACCACCTCAAGGCGGACACCATCGTCGCCTTCTTCGGCTACAACGAATCCTTCGACGGCCCGGGACGCGTCGCCAACTACGAGGCCGAAGTCGACGCCTTCGTCGCGCACTCGCTCTCCAAGGCCTACAACGGACAGACCGCGCCGCGCCTCGTGCTCGTCTCGCCCATCGCGTTCGAAGACCTCTCCAAGACGCGCGACCTGCCGAACGGCGCCAAGGAGAACGCCCATCTCAAGCTCTACGCCGAGGCCATGGAACGCGTCGCCCGGAAGCACGGCCTGACCTACGTCGACCTCTTCAACCCCACCCTCGCGGCCTACGCCCAGACCAAGACCCCTTACACCATCAACGGTTTCGCGCCGACCGACCATGGATACCGTCAGATCGCCCAGCTGCTCGCCGACGGCCTGTACGGCGCGACGACGCGCGCGGCCAAGGCCGACGAGGCGCTCGTCAACGCCGCCGTGAAGTCCAAGGACTACTTCTGGAACACCGACTACTCGATCCTGAACGGCGTGCACACGCACGGCCAGCGCTACAACCCCTTCGGCCCCCAGAACTATCCGCTCGAAGTCCTCAAGAGCCGCCAGATGACCGCGCTGCGTGACGACCTCATCCACGCCGTCGCCCAGGGCAAGCGCACCGACCTCGCCGTCGACGACAGCCAGACCGTCGTGCTCCCGCCCGTTCCGACCAACTTCGCGCCGAGCATGAAGAACGGCACGCCTGGCAACTTCCTCTCAGGTGAAGCCGCCATCGAGAAGATGAAGGTCATGCCCGGCTTCAAGGTCTCGCTCTTTGCTTCCGAAGAGAAGTTCCCCGATCTCAAGAAGCCCGTGCAGATGTCGTTCGACGCGCAGGGCCGCCTCTGGGTCGCCACCACGCCGACCTACCCGCACTACCGCCCCGGCGACGCCCTGCCGAACGACAAACTCTTGATCCTCGAAGATACCGACGGCGACGGCAAGGCCGACAAGCAGTCCGTGTTCGCGGACAAGCTCCACATCCCCATCGGCTTCGAGATCGCGCCCGAAGGCGTCTACGTCTCGCAGGAGCCCAACCTCGCGCTGCTCATCGACGACGACAAGGACGGCAAGGCCGACCGCACCGAGCTGATCCTGCACGGCTTCGACTCCCACGACTCCCACCACGCCATCTCCGCCTATTGCGCGGACGCCTCGGGCGCCTTCTACCTCCTTGAAGGCCGCTTCCTGCACAGCCAGGTCGAGACCCCGTACGGCCCCCGCCGCTGCAACGACGGCGGCGCCTGGCGCTTCGACCCCAAGTCCTACCGCCTCGAGCGCGTGCAGGCCGACGTCTCGAACCCATGGGGCTTCTCGTTCGACACCTGGGAGCAGCCCTTCCTTTCCGACGCCTCCTCCGGCGAGAACTGGTGGGCCCTGCCGCTGTCGGCCAAGGTCCCTTACGGCATCGAGCAGGTGAAGGTCGAGCAGTTCGTCCCTAAGCGTTCGCGGCCGACTTCCGGCGCCGAGTTCGTGTCCTCGCGCCATTTCCCCGACGAGCTGCAGGGCGACTTCATGATCGGCAACACCATCGGCTTCCTGGGCATCAGCCTGGGCAAGAAGTCCGACGACGGCGCCGGCTTCACCGGCAAGGCCAACGGCGACCTCGTGAGCTCGTCCGACGGAAATTTCCGTCCCGTGGACCTCGAGTTCGCCCCGGACGGCTCGCTTTACTTCATCGACTGGCACAACCCGCTCATCGGGCACATGCAGCACAACGCACGCGATCCGAATCGTGACCACGAACACGGCCGCATCTACCGGATCACCTACCCTGGGCGCCCGCTGGTCAAGCCCACCCAGGTCGCCGGCGCCTCCGTGCCCGCACTCCTCGAAGCCTTGAAGGAACCCGAGTACCGCACCCGTTATCGCGTGCGCCGCGAATTGCGCGGCCGGGCCCCCGCCGAGGTCATCCCCGCCGTCAAGGCCTGGGCCGCCGCCCTCGACTCCAAGGATCCCGCCTACGAGCATCACCTCTGCGAGGCCCTCTGGGCGACCTGGGCGCAGAACCAGCCGGACGCCGGGCTCATCGAGCAGCTGCTCAAGGCCAAGCGTTTCGAAGCCCGCGCCGCCGCCGTCGATGTCATCCGTCACTCCTTCTGGCAGCTCCCGAACCACGTCGCCTGGCTCAACCAGGCCGTGCGCGACGAGCATCCGCGCGTGCGCCTCACCGCCGTCGTCGCGGCCACCTGGCTCGACAACGCCGACGGTGCCAAGATCGCCCTC
>JBDKKH010000255.1:0-3401 GCA_039796215.1 Verrucomicrobiota bacterium | reverse complement strand
GTCCCGGACGGGGTCGACCTTGCCCATGCTGTGGACGATGTCGTCGTTATCGAAGCAGCGCACCACGTGGATGATGGCGTCGCATTCGCGGATATTGGAAAGGAAGTCGTTTCCCTTGCCTTCGCCCTTGGAGGCGCCGGCGACCAGCCCGGCGATGTCGACGATGTCGATCGTGGCGGGGATCACCACCTTCGTGCCGGCGATGACCTGGAGTTTCTGCATCCGCTCGTCGGGGACCAGCACGACGCCCACGTTGGGCTCGATCGTGCAGAAGGGGTAGTTGGCCGCCTCGGCCTTGCGCGAGCGGGTCAGCGCGTTGAAGAGGGTGGACTTGCCCACGTTGGGGAGTCCGACGATGCCTGCCTGGGTCTTTGCCATGGAAGACGCAACGTGGGCTTCCTGCCCGCCAAGGTCAAGTGTCGGCGCTCAGGGGGACTCGGAAGCGGGCGCGGTCAGGATCGCTTCGTCCTTGGGCTGCGGCTGTCCGCTGACGATGCGCGCCAGGGCGATCCGCCCATGCAGGGAGACGACCTCGAGTTCGGCCGACGGATTCAGCCGCGGGTCGCGCGTGATGAGCCGCAGGCCGGGCCGGACGATCGTACCAGGAAGGATAAGCAGGGGCACGGAGAGGCTGCCCAGCGGGTAGCCTTGGACGAAGCCGACGCGGACATCGCGGGGCGAACCGGCGGGCTGGAGGAACGGATTCTCGGGCGCCGCGGCCGGAGCTGGTCGCTTCGACGCGCAGCCGGCCAGCAGCACGCAAAGCAACCAAGCTAGCGGGGCTCGGTTCACTCGCGATGCGTCATGCCGGGGCCTTCCGGGGGCTTGCCGATGAAGGCGGCCAGGGCGGAATTAGGGGGCAGTCCGCCGGGCAGTCCGCCGGGAGACAGCGGACCGGGAGCCTGTTCGCCCTTGTCTTCCTCGGAAAGGAACTGGTCGAAGCCGGGACCCGAGGTGTCGAGCTCGCCTTCGAACATCCCCTGCAGCTGGCGCATGCGCGTCGGGTGGCGCATCTTGCGGAGCGCCTTGGCTTCGATCTGACGGATGCGTTCGCGGGTCACCTTGAAGTGGCGGCCGACTTCCTCGAGCGTGCGCTGGACGCCGTCGAGCAGGCCGAAGCGCAGGATGAGGACTTCCTTCTCGCGTTCGGCGAGCGAGCGCAGGACGAAGTCGATCTTCTCCCGGAGCAGGCGGGTCGACGCGGTGTCCGAAGGGTTCTCCGCCGATTTGTCTTCGATGAAATCGCCGAGCGAGGTGTCCTCGCCGTCGCCGACGGGCGACTGCAGGGAGATCGGCTGCTGGGCCATCTTCATGATCTGCTGCACGCGGTCGATGGCCATGTTCATCTCGTTGGCGACCTCTTCGGCGGTCGGCTCATGGCCCAGTTCCTGGGTCAGCTGCTTCTGGACCTGCATGACCTTGTTGAGCGTCTCGATCATGTGGACCGGGATGCGGATCGTGCGGGCCTGGTCGGCGATCGAACGGGTGATGGCCTGGCGGATCCACCAGGTGGCGTAGGTGGAGAACTTGTAGCCGCGGCGGTATTCGAACTTCTCGACCGCCTTCACGAGGCCCATGTTGCCTTCCTGGATGAGGTCGGTGAAGAGCAGGCCGCGGTTCTGGTATTTCTTGGCGATGGAGATCACCAGGCGGAGGTTGTGTTCGACCATCTCGGTCTTGGCCTGCTGGGCTTCGTCGAGGTGCTTGCGGACGTTGCGGGCGAGGTGGAGCAGCTCGGACGGGTTGAGGCGCCAGCGCAGTTCGATCTCGCGGCTGCGCGTCGCGGAGATCTCCGGCTTGCGGGCGAGCTTGGCGCGGACCGGGCCGCGGGCGACGATGGTCGGCTGGACGAGGTTGCGGGAGTCTTCGATGTCGCCCTTGATGTCGGGGAGCTCGAGCCATTCCTCGAACAGCTTCATCTTGAAGCAGAACTTGCGCAGGATGTCCTTGCAGCCTTCCTTGGCGGTCAGCTCGATCTTGCGGTAGGCCTCGCGGCTCTTGGCTTTCTTCGACTCGTCGGCCTCGTCGAGGTATTTCTGCCAGCCCTTGTCGAGCTTGCCCTTGAGCTTGGCGCAGTCGTCGGTGGCCTTGGGCAGCATCTTGTAATAGGCGTCACGCGACTCGACCTTCTTGTCGATGACGACCTTGTCGAAGCGCTCTTCCTTGCGGAGGACCTTGAGGGCGAGGTCGAGCTGGTAGGGGAGGGTGAGCCAGCAGGAGAAGAGGAATTCCTGGGCACGGAGTTCGGCGTCCTCGATGCGTTTGGAGATCTCGACTTCCTGTTCGCGGGTGAGCAGGGGCTTGTGGCCCATCTGCTTCAGGTAGACGTTGAACGGATCGTAAGGGGCGTCGGCCGGGACGGTACGGGCGGCTTCTTCTTCGGAGTCCTCGACCTTCTTGCGGTACGTCTCGACCTCATCCTCGTCCAGGAGCTTGATGTCCAGGTTGTCGAGGATGTTCATGATGTTCTCGATCAGCTCCGGGTCGGTGGCGCTGTCGGGGATGACCTCGTTGATGTTCTGGACGGTCACGAAACCGTTCTTCTTGGAAAGGCTGACGAGCAGCTGGACCTTTTCGTTGATGGCGGGGCCGACGTTCGGCGTGACCGGCTTGGTCTTCGGCGTGACCGCGACGGGCTGTTTCGGGGCGACGACCTTGGCGACAGGCGTCTTCGCGGAAGCGGGCTTGGCGGGGGCGGCCTTGTTGTTGGCCGGGGCGGCCTTGGCGGGGGAGGCCTTCGCTTCGGCCTTCGGGGAAGGCGCCTTCGCGGCGACCGCCTTCACGGCCGGTTTGGCCGGGGCCTTGGCGGCGGCTTTGACGACGGGCTTGGCCTGCTTGGAGGCTTTGGCCGGCTTGTCGGTGGTCTTCTTGTTCTTCTTATCGGTCATCTTGGGAAAATCAGGCGGCGGTGAGCGTCGGCGGGGTCGCGTGCGATTTGCGCAGGGCGATCTTTTCGGACTGGAGCCGGTTGAGGGCGGCGACGTCGTCGCGGGGAGTGGAGGCGATCCGGGCGTCGAGGCTGCGCATCAGGGCTTGGACGTGGCGTCCGTGGAAGGACTTCAGGATCGTATTGGCGCGGGGCAGGATGTCCTTCTCGTCGTCGCGGCCGGCGTAGCTTTCGGCGGAAAGGCGGGCGGCTTCGGTGCGCAGTTCGTCGTCGAGGGCGTTGACGGCCTCGCGGAGACCGGCGAAATGGCCGTGGGCGGCTTCGTTGAGCAGGGCCATCAGGAGCTGGCCGCCCCGGCCGGACTGGTCGATCCACTCGAGCGGGAGCGACTGGGCGATGGGAACGAAGTAGGCGTCATGCCGCAGAAGGAACAGTATCAGATCCTCCTCCGGAGTTGTCAAGCCCCCCCCCTTGACAACGGTGGCGGGTGCTTCGTCCGGGCCGCCGAGCTGGG
>JBDKKH010000254.1:0-4367 GCA_039796215.1 Verrucomicrobiota bacterium | reverse complement strand
GAGTCCTAGCTACGGGACTCTGGGGTCGGGTACGGAGAGTATTGATCCTGATTCCGTTAGTCGCCCTCGCGACTGATGCGTCCTTTATAAGGGAGGCTCTTACCTGAGTGAAATTGACTGACCGTGTTGTGCTGAATCCAGATGGGTTTGTCAACGGATTCCTCGGAAATCGCAGGATGAGGACGGAAAAGCCCGCCCAGAGGCCGATTCAGGCCATTAACCGGGGTCCGGATAGGTCAGCGCTTGAGGCTGAACGGATTGAAATCCGTGTCCGTATCGAAGGTGTCGACCCCTTCGGCGGCTTTCAGCTTCGCGCAGACCACGGTGGTCACCGGCGTCATCACCGCTTCGACGAGCACCTTGAAGATCCAGTTGGCGAACATCACCGCGACCAGCGTCGCGGGGCTCCAGATGCCGATGAAGGCGAGAGGGTAGAAGATCAGGCTGTCCACGCCCTGGCCGACGACGGTCGAGCCGATGAAGCGCGCCCACGGATGCCGGCCGCCCATGCGCACCTTCATCTTGGCGAGCACGTAGGAGTTGAGGAAGTCGCCCACGCAGAAGGCGATGATCGAGCCCAGGGCGATGCGCCAGCCGCCGCCGAAGCACGTCTCCAGCGCCGGCTGGAGCCGCGCGCTGAACGGTTCGTCGGGGCTCGCCGGCATCGCGAGCACCACCCACGTCATCACCGTTGCGAAGAGCATCGCCGCGAAGCCCGACCAGATCACGCGGCGGGCGAGGGCGTAGCCGTAGACCTCGGTGAGGATGTCGCCGAAGACATACGAGAGGGGGAAGAACAGGTTGCCGGCGCCGAAATCGGTCTTGCCGAAGAAGGGCAGGTCGAGCTGGACCACCTTCGCCGGGCCGATGAGGTTGGAGCAGAGCAGGACCGCGACGAAGGCGCCGAGGATGAGGTCGTAGTAGCGGAAGCTGCGGGTCATCGGCGGTCAGTCTGCGGGAAACCGCCGCGGAGGCCAGCGGGCCGAGGAAATTCCCCGGCTTAGAGCGCCGTGCCCAAGGAGATGGCGAGGGCGCGGATCTCGGCGAGGGGCTTCTCGTAGTCGGCCAGGGCTTTCACGTAGGTGTCGCGGGCTTTATCCGTGCGGGCGAACGTCGCTTCGGCGGCGGTCTGGGTGCGTTCGAGATTGGAGCGGGCCTTGGCTTCCTTGCCCTTGGCGTTGGTCAGCGCGACCTTCGCCTGGCGCAGCTGGTCCTGGAGGACGGCGAGGTCGCGGGCCGTGACGTTCTGCTGGCCGCGCAGGAGGGCCGCCTGGTCGTTGAGGTTCTCGATGTTGTCCTGGGCGCGCGCGACCCGTTCCACTTCGGCGTCCAGGAGGCGCTGGGCCTGGCGGATGAGCACGTCGCTCTTGGCTTTGTCTTCCAGCGTCCGCTTGAACTCGTCGAAGAGCAGCTTGGTCTGACGGTAGTTCGCCGAGGTCATCAGTTGCGAGACCGACGCCTTGGTCGGGTTGGGCAGCTGGTAGCGGCGGTTGTCGAGGCGCAGGATGTAGCGGTCGCCCGGCTGGTCGTAGATGATGGGGAGCGTGGGCGGCGCTTCCGGTTCGGCGGCGGCGAAAGCAACGGCGGCGAAAGGGAGCAACCAGAGCAGGGTGGAGAGGGCCTTCACGCGGTGATACAAACGGTCGGCCGAGGACGGTCAAATCCCTAACTGCTTTCCGGGGCGCGGCCGGCGGCGGGCGGCGACGTGGCGGGCGATGAGCCGGCGGATGTCGCCCCGGATCGTCTCCCCTTCCTGGTCGGCCAGCCAGAGTTTGAGCATGCCGACGTAGAAACAGTAGGTCTCCTGGGCGGTCAGCCGAGGGTCGAGGTCGCTCGGGGTCAGTTTACGCTCGCGGGCCTCGGCGTAGAGCTCCGTCGTTTCGGCGAGGAAGCGGTCGCCGGCGCCCATGAGTTCCTGGCGCACGCCCGCGAATTCGCCGACGTATTCGCACTTCCAGAGCATCATCTCGTAGGTTTCCCGGGCCTCCTGGTCGTCGCTCAGCCGCTGGAAAGCCGCCAGCAGCCCGGCCTCCAGTCGGAGCAGGGGGTCGTCGGTCGAAGTCCCTTCGAAGCGAAGCAGCATGCCGGTGTGCCGGCGGACCGACATGAACAGGTCGGCCTTGTCCCGGAAGTGCCAATACACCGCCCCGCGGGTCACGCCGGCCTCCCGGGCGACTTCTTCCAGTGACGTGTTCGTCACCCCTTCGCGGCTGAACACCTGCCTCGCGCATTCGATGAGGCGCTCCCGGGTCTGGGCGGCCTCTGCTTTGGTCTTGCGAGCCATATCGGGGTAAATAGATTTACATACATGTCTGTATGTAAATCCAAAGCTGTCGAGCGCGTACTCTGGTTCGCCTGCCTTGCGGCCCTCGCCGGTTGCCGTCCTCAGGCGGTCGCTCCTTCGGCGGGTCCGTTGCCGGTTTCCGTTTTGGTGGTCACATCGGCCGATGTCACGCAGCAGGCCGTCTCCCCCGCCCAGGTGGAGGGTGTCCGCGAGGTCGAGATCCGCGCCCGCGTGACCGGGATCCTGCAGGCGGTGCCTTATGCGGAAGGCGCCCCGGTCAAGGCCGGCGACGTCTTGTTCCGCATCGACCCCGCGCCCTACGCGGCCGCGCATGCCTTGGCCCGCGCCCAGCTGGCGCAGGAAGAAGCCCGCGCACGACAGGCGACCGACGAAGCCTCGCGTCAGGCCAAGCTGCTCGCGGAGCAGGCCGCCAGCCGCAAGGAGGCGGAGGACGCCCAAGCTCTGGCCGTGGCCGCGCAGGGCGCCCGGGACGCCGCGGCGGCGCGGGTCGAGCTCGCTCGCCTGGATCTCGAGTTCTGCGAAGTCCGCTCCCCGATCGACGGCGTCGCCGGCCGCCGGCTGCGCACCGAAGGCGCGCTCGTCAATCCGCTCGGACCGGACGGACTGCTGACCACCGTGGTGCGCGCCGACGAGGTCTGGGTGCGCTTCGGTCTGTCCGAAGAGGATTTCGAGCGCCTGTTCGGCGGACGGGCCGCGGCCGCCGCCGGCGCCCCGGTCGCCTTGGTCCGACCTGATGGTTCCCTGCACCCCGTGACGGGGAAGGTGGATTTCGCCGCGCCCGAGATCGACGGACGGCTCGGCACCGTCCAGCTGCGCGCGCGTTTCGCCAACCCTGACGGCGCCCTGCTGGCGGGTCAGTTCGTGCGGGCGCGCGTGACGGGTCGCAAGGCCAAGGACGCCGCCCTCATCCCGCAGCGCGCCTTGGTCCAGGCGCCTTCGGGCCGCTCGGTCTTCGTCATCGGCGCCGGCGATCGCGCCGAAGCCCGGCCGGTCACCCTCGGCGAAGCCCAGGGGACCGATGTGGCGGTCCTCGCGGGACTGCGACCCGGCGACCGCGTCATCCTCGACCAACTGCACAAGCTGCGGCCCGGCTCGCCGGTCGTCGTCGCTCCCGCCAAGAAGTAAATGGGCTGGGACTTCTTCATCCGCCGGCCGATCTTCTCGGCCGTCCTCTCGATCGTCATCGTGCTGATCGGCGGCATCGCGCTGCTCCATCTGCCGCTCTCGCAGTACCCGCAGATCGCGCCGCCGACGGTCACCGTCGTCGCGAGCTATCCGGGCGCCTCGCCGGAGGCCTTGGTCAACAACGTCGCCGCTCCGCTGGAAGAGCAGATCAACGGCGTGGAAGGCCTCCTTTATTATTCCTCCAACGCCTCGTCGAGCGGCGCCCTGAGCATCACCGTCACCTTCGAGAACGGCGTCGACCCCGACATGGCGACGATCCTCGTCGCGAACCGCGTCAAGCTCGCGGAGCCGCGCCTGCCCGAGGAGGTCCGCCGGCTGGGGGTCATCACCAAGAAGCGTTCGAACGACATCCTCATGTCGGTCTCGATCGTCTCGCCGCGGGCCACGCGCGACTCCGTCTTCCTGAGCAACTACGCCTCGTCGACCGTCGTCGAGGAGCTCAAGCGGCTCCCCGGGGTCGGCGATTGCGGCGTCTTCGGCGCCCGCGATTACGCCATGCGGGTCTGGCTCCGGCCGGACCGGATGACCGCGCTCGGGGTCACCTCGGCGGAGGTCGTCCGCGCCATCCGCGCGACGAACACCCAATACGCCGTCGGCCGCCTCGGTCAGGAGCCTTCGGTCGACGCCGCTTTCGTCATCCCCGTGGTCGCGCGGGGCCGGCTGGCTTCGCCGGAGCAGTTCGGCGCGATCGTCCTCCGGGCCGACGCGGGCGCGGGCGTCCTGCGCCTGCGCGATGTCGCCCGCATCGAGCTCGGCTCGCAGAGCTACGAGCAGCTCAGCATGCTCGACGGCAAGCCCGTGGCGGGCATCCGGGTCTTCCTGCAGACCGGGGCCAACGCGCTCGAGACCGCGGACCGCATCCGGGCGCGGATGGACG
>JBDKKH010000253.1:0-2619 GCA_039796215.1 Verrucomicrobiota bacterium | reverse complement strand
TCTTCAACGGACAGAACCTGATCGGCATGGACCCGCTTCCGCTGGTGAGCCAGAGCAGCGTCGACGTGCTCGCCCTGCTGCGCCGGCAACCCGCCGTCCTGACGGTGACGATGCGCGCCCGGCGGACTCCCGACTTCATCCAACGCTACCCGATGCTCGCGCGGGGCGACGTGAGCCGCGCCGCGGGCTGGCACGTGGAGTTCTCCTGGCAAGGGATGCCGCTCCGTTGGACCGCGCTCGAAGCCGACCATCCGCAGCTGCCCGCCGGGAAATGGAAACTGCTGGCGGTCGACCCCGCCCATCGGCCGACCCTGATCCGTCGCCAGATGCTCGCCGGAGACGGCCGCTCCCCCGGGGACCTGCTCAAGCAGAACGTCGAGATCCTCCTCTCGACGGCGGATTAAGCGGCCAGCTTTTCCGGCCAGGCCGTTTCAGTTCAAGCCGAGGTCCTCGGGCGAATCCGCCTCGAGACGTAGCTCGGGCCGATGCTCCGCGAGCAGGTTCTTCCAAAGCTCCGCTCCCTCCAGCTCGGCGCAGACCGGACCGAAGGGACACACGACCCAAGCGTTCATCCGCAGCTCGTTCTCGAGCTGCCCTGGCGACCAGCCGGCATAACCGACATAGGCCCGCAACCGGAAAACGCTTTCGTCGGCGAGCTTGACGGCCTCCGCCTGATCGAGGCCGAAGCGAACTTCGGCTTCGCCGCCCGACGGGAAATGCCAGCCGCCGAAGGCCAGCCGATCGGTGGCCACGGGACCACCTTCGAAGAGCTGCACATCGGCCAACGGACGCAAGGCCAGGGCCGCGTCGAGCTGGCCCAAGACGCGTCCATACGGACGGTTGATGATGACGCCGAGCGCGCCTTCCTCGGCGGAATGGGTGTGGAGCAGGACGACGGTCTCACGGAAATGGTCGTCGCGCAGCTGCGGATGCGAGACCAGCAGCCGACCCGCGAGACTGCGCGGCGGACGGGCCATCAGCGCCCAAGCCGCGTGACCTTCACGCCGGCCTGACCGAACATTTCCGCGACCAGGGGGTCGTTCTTGTAATCATGACGATAGCGGACCTCGTCGATGCCGGCGGCGGCGAGGATCTTCGCGCAGTTGACGCAGGGGAAGTGGGTGACGTAGCAGATCGTGCCCTGCAACGATACGCCCCTCTTGGCGGCGTCGGCCACGGCGTTCTGCTCGGCATGCACGGTGGCGAGCTCATGGCCGTCGCGGACATGCGAATCGTGCGGGGCGCCCGGCAGGAAACCGTTGTAACCGGCGGCGACGAGGCGGTTGGGGTGCTTGCCGGTCGAGACGATGATGCAGCCGACATGCAGGCGCTCGCAGCTCGAGCGCGAGCTGACCAGCACGGCGGTGGCCATGAAATACTCGTCCCACGTCGGACGGGAACCCCCGTTGACGAGGGCTTCGAGCTGTTCGGCGAGGGACGGAGGCTGACTCATCGCATCCACAGGCTGTCAGCCGGCACCCACCCGAGGCAAGTGGCAGTTACGCACAGGATCGTCGCCAGGAGCATCAGGCCCGCGGCCCGGCCCAGGAAAGGGAGGAATTCGGCCGGCTGGGTCGCCTTACGGAAGGCGAGGTGCTGCCAGATCGCCAGCGGGAGCAGGAACATCGGAGCCCAGCCGAAGACATGCCCGAGGCAGGCGAGGCCGAAGACCGAATTGAAGCCGTGCAAGTTGCGGGCGAAGCCTCGGCCGAATCGGACGACGGTCGTGCGCTTACCGACGGCGAAGTCGGTCTCGCGGTCGCGGGCGTTGTTGGCGACGAGGATGTTGTCCGCAAGGAGACCGAGGCCGAGGCCGGCGAGGAGCGCAGGCCGCCAAGGCATGACCAGATCATCGCAGGCGCAATCTCCCAGCGTCGGGACGACGAGCGCCCAGGCGGTCAGCACGGTCGCTTGGACCCCGAAGCAGCCGACGACGAAGACGTCGCCGAGTCCGCGATAGGCCAGCGGGAAAGGCCCCAGCGTGTACGCCAACGCGCAGGCGATCGCCAGGAGCCCGGCCAGCAACAACCACGGTGAAAACAAAGCGACCGGGGCGCCGAGGACGAGCGCGAGCACGCAGGCGACCCAGATACCGCGACGCATCGCGGCGGGCGAGATATCGCCGGCGGAGACGGCGCGCCGCGGGCCGACGCGCGCGGCGGTATCGGCGCCACGGAGCGCGTCTCCCAGGTCATTGGCGAAATTGCACGCGACTTGCACGCAAAGCGCGAACCCGAGACAGCTCAGCAGGATGATGACGAAGAACCTCTCGACCCAGAGACCCGGAACTCCCGAGTAGGCGACGACCACCGCGCCGCCCAGCGCCACGGGCGCGACGGCCGCCACCAAGGTCGTGGGGCGGCAGGCGGCGAACCATGCGCGGAAGGTGTTCATCCGACCATCAAGGTGTCAGAGCGGGACCAAACGAAAACAAAAAAGCCCCGCAGAGCGGGGCTTTTCATGGGAAAACTTCCCGGATTACGACTGGGGCAGGCCGGTGACCACGACGCCGTTGGGGACGCCTTGGCTGCGGGTCCAATCGGGAGAAGGGGAGCCGGTCGAACGGTCCGTGAAGTAGAAGTTGCCGTCGGCCTTGGTGTTGGGAGCCCAGGTGACGTG
>JBDKKH010000252.1:0-2949 GCA_039796215.1 Verrucomicrobiota bacterium | reverse complement strand
CGATCGTCTGCGGATGGAGCAGGATCATTTCCCTGCCCGAGCGGGCCGCACGGAGCACGCGCCACGGGAAGAGGGCCCGGCTGAGCCCATAATAGGCGAGGCGGAAAGGATTGAACTTCTGGAGGCGAGCCCAGCCTCGTTTGCGCGGCGTCTTCTCCTTGACGATGAAATCGGCGGGCGCCCCGGCGGCGGCCTCGGCCATCAGCCCGATCATCAAGGCACCCGTACCGGTGGAGCCCGGACCGATGCCGCAGACGAAGACTGGAGGGAGACTCATGGCGAAGAAGTTCTGGTTTTCAGGATAATCAGGCCGACGGTGCGGCCGAGTCCATCATGGTGGCGAGGGCCGCGTCGAGTCCAGCCGCCAAGGATTCCGCTTCCGGCGGACCGATCATCACGCCCAACTGGGTGAGGTCGGGCAGGCAGACCATCCCGTCACCCGGACGGTAAGGTCGGGCCCCGAAGCGCAGCTCCAGCCGGAGCCCCCGGCGGGACAGCGCCGCCTGCGCCGCTTCCATGAATTCCTTCAGCGTGATCGGCCGACCTGAGCCGACATTGCAGACCCGCCAACCAGGTTGATCGGGAAGCACGAGGCCGAATCGGATGAAGAGCGCCGCGGCCGAGGGCGCCGAAGTATAATCAAGCATCTGACCGCCGGCGGTAACCTCGGCGACGACGACCTGCCGGGCGCACTGCAGGAGATAAGGCAAGAGGCGAGGGAGTCGTTCACCTCCCCCGTAAACATTGAACATGCGCAGCCAAAGCAGCGGGAGCCGGTCAGCGAAATCCCGGGCCAGCTCGGCGCCGGCGACCTTGGAAAGCGCGTAAGCATTTCGCGGATCGAGGCGGGACGACTCGGTGAGCGGGGCGTCGCTGATCGCATACTCGGAGCAACTGCCCAGAAGTAGACACTTCGGCCGACGCGTCAGACTGATCGCCGCGGTCAGCAAGTTGCCCAGGCCGGCCACGTTGATGGCCGAAAGCTCCGACTCCGAGATGGCCTGACTGACGCCGGCCGCCGCGAAGTGAAAGACCATCTCCGGCTGAAACCTCCGCAGCTCCGCCTCGACCTTGGCGCGGTCGCGGAGGTCGAAGCCTTCGGCCCGGGTCGGAGCGCAGACCTGTGCGCCTGCTTCACGGGCGCGGGCGACGAAGGCGCCGCCCAACGTGCCGGTGCCGCCGGTCACCAAGACCTTACGTCCGGCGATGGCCCTCAGCGGGTCCATGCGAGGCCGGCGGCGCGGGCGGCCGTGACATAAGCGGCGAGGTCGCGGTCACAGAGTTCTCCCGGGGCCGTGCCAGCATGACGGTCACGATACCAGGCAGCGGTCGTCCGGACGGTCTGGGTGAAAGTCCAGACCGGCTTCCACCCGAGGACCTGAGCGGCCTTGGTCACGTCGAGGTGGAGCAAGCCCGCCTCATGCGGAGCGGCGGGATCGGTGCGGTCTTCATGCGCGCCCGGCCACTCGCCAAGGAAGGCGTCGACCAAGGCGCCGACCGGCTGGGCGGATTCGCCAAGCGGGCCGAAGTTGAAACCCTCGCGCACGCGCGCCGGCTCGGCCGCGAGTTCCGGATGGCAGAGGCAGGCGCCCAGCCAGAGATAACCGGCCAGAGGTTCGAGCACGTGCTGCCAGGGGCGGGTAGCGCGGCGGTTACGGATGACGGCCGGACGACCGGCCTCCAAGGCGCGCACGCAGTCTGGGATGATCCGGTCCGCCGAGAAATCTCCGCCGCCGATGACGTTGCCAGCGCGACCGGAGGCGAGCGCGCCTTCGCCGGAGGCTGGCTGGAACGAGCGTCGCCAAGAGGAGACAAGCAATTCCGTCATCCCCTTCGAGGCGCTGTAAGGATCGTATCCGCCCATCGGCTCGTCTTCGCGATAACCAGCGGAGCGTTCGCGGTTCTCGTAGCACTTGTCAGAGGTGACCACGACGATCGCTGCGCCCGGAGCCTCGGCGCGGACCGCGTCGAGCAGGTGTGCCGTGCCCATGACGTTCGTCTCGATCGTCTCGACCGGGATCTGGTAGGAAAGCCTTACGAGGGGCTGGGCAGCGAGGTGGAGCACGACCTCCGGCCGGAAGTCGCGGACGGCGGAGCGGAGCGCCTCGCGGTCGCGGACGTCGGCGAACTCGGAGCGGCAACGTCGTCCGATCTCCAGCCAGTCATGGAGCGGCTGGTCAGACTGCGGAGCCAACGCGAAGCCCCGGACCTCAGCGCCAAGGCCGAGCAGCCAATGAGCGAGCCAGGCCCCCTTGAAGCCGGTCTGGCCGGTCAGGAGCACGCGCTTCCCTTTGTAAGCTCCGCCGAACATCACCACTTCTTCCAAGGCGCGCGGCCGGAAGCCCAGAGTTCTTCCAGAAGGTTCTTCTCGCGGAGGGTGTCCATCGGCTGCCAGAAGCCGCGATGAAGGTAGGCCGAGAGCTGCCCGCGGGCCGCGAGGGCCTCCAGCGGGCCGCGCTCCCACACGCAGTCGTCGCCCGTGATGAGGTCGAGCACCGAGGGCTCGAGCACGAAGAAGCCACCGTTGATGAAAGCCCCGTCGCCTGCGGGCTTCTCCTTGAAGGAGCGGACGGCGCCTTGCTCGATCTCCAAGGCGCCGTAACGGCCGGGCGGCTGCACGGCGGTGACAGTGGCCTGGCGGGCCTGCTGGCGGTGGAACGCGAGGGTGGCCGCGATATCGACGTCACCGACACCGTCACCGTAGGTGAGGAAGAAGGTGCCGTTGAGATGCTCGCGGACGCGGCCAAGCCGGCCACCCGTCTGGGTCTTCTCGCCCGTATCGACGAGGGTGACCTTCCAGGGCTCGGCGTTCCGCTGATGGACCTCCATGGTATTCTTCGCCATGTCGAACGTGACGTCCGACATGTGCAGGAAGTAATTAGCGAAATATTCCTTGATGACATACCCCTTGAACCCGCAGCAGATGACGAACTCCGTGACGCCGTGGGC
>JBDKKH010000251.1:0-3011 GCA_039796215.1 Verrucomicrobiota bacterium | reverse complement strand
CCGGCCGCGGTCCGCGACGAGGCGATGCCCGTCGCGCTCAAGGACCTGGGTTATCCCGACGCGCAGATCACGCAGTTCGTCGCGGTCTTCGGGCTCGTGGTCGGATGCAAGATCCTGCTGTCTCCGCTCGTCGCCGGCTTCAATCCCCGGCGCTTCATCCTGGCCTCCCAGCTGGGCATCGCCGGCCTACTGATGCTGCTCGCCCAGCAGGTGGGCGGCGAGCAGACCGCCACGATCGCCATCATCGTCTGCCTGACGCTGCTTTCGCTTCTCTCGGCCGCGCATGACTTCGCCCTGGACGGCTATTTCGTGGCCTGCCTCGACGACAAGAGACGGGCGACGCATTCCGGCATCCTGAACGTCGCGACGAAGGTCGGCGTGGTGCTCGCCGGACCGGGACTCATCTGGCTGGTCGGGATGATCATGGATCAGGGCCCGCAGGCGGCCGATGCCTGGTCATGGGCCTTGGTCGCCGCCGGCATCATGGCGCTGGTCGCCTTGGCCTTCAGCGCCTGGGGCCTGGCGGCCGAGCCGACGACCGATGCGCATGCAGGCGACGTAAGGGGTGGCTTCCGGGAAATGCTCGCCGGACTACGTCGGCTCCGTTCCGACCGGAGGCTCCCGGCCGTGTTGGTTCTCATCCTTTTCTATCGGGCCAGCGAGGTGCACATGGCCAAGATCATCCAGCTGTTCGCCAAATCAGCCACCGGCGGAGGACTCGGCCTCGACAACGAAACCTATGCCGTGCTCCGAATCCTGTCGGCCGTCGGGGGGCTGGCGTTGGGCGGGGTCATCGGTTCATTCGTGGTGTCGCGGCTCGGACTATCCCGCTCGCTTCTGCCGCTCGGCATCACGATGCACCTGCCACTGGTCGCCTTCGCCTGGCTGGCCCGCGACGGCTCGCACGACCTCCGGGTCATCGGCGGAGTCTTCGTCGTGGAATACGTGGCCTACGGCGCCGGCATGTGCGTGCTGATCCTCGCCATGATGAAGGTCGCCTCAGGACCCGGGGCCGCGGTCCGCTATGCCGCGCTGTCGACCTTCGCCTTGCTGGCCAACTACCTTCCGGGCCTTTGGGCCGGCCATCTTTCCGATCGCTTCGGCTACGCCCACTATTTCCTCTTCGCGCTCGTCTTCGCCATCCCGGGGGTGCTTTCGGCCTGGTGGGCCAAGAGATATTTCGAGGAGGCCTGATCAGGCCTTGGGCAGGACGATCAGTTCCTGCTCGAACTTCGGATCGAGGTAGCGACGGGCGAAAGCCTGCACCGCCGCCCCGTCGGTCAGGGCCATGCGTCGTTCCCACTCCGCGTCGAAATTGGCGCCCAGGCCCGCTACTTCCCGGAGCATCGCTCCCTGCATCCGGGCACCGGCGGACTGGCGCCCTTGACGACGTGAGACCCGCATGCGTCTCTTGGCGTCTTCGATCTCATCCGGCGTGAACTTAGCCTGACGCAACCGGTCCAGTTCGAGGCGCATCTCCGCGACGACCTCTCCGGCTGACGCGGCGGCCGTGCCGGCGTAGAGATAGAACATGCCCTGATCGACGACCTCCACCCGGGTGGCGCCGACGAAATAAGCCATGCCCTTCTCTTCGCGCACGCGTCGAAAAAGGCCGCTGGCCATCCCGCTCAGGAGTTCTTCGGTCACGTTCGCCGCGACGACCTCGTCGGGTCCGAAGCCGCAATGCGGGAAGGCCAGCGCCACCACGGCCTGCTCGCCGGTGGCGCGTTCGGACCGGCGGGCCGCCGGGGCCGGGCGATGCCGGGGGAAAGTCCGGGGGGGCAGGCTGACGGGCGGCAGCGCGCCGAAGCGACGGCGCACGAATTCAAGGGCCTGTTCGCGGTCATAAGCTCCGCTCACGCCGACGACCAGATTGGCGGGGACGACGAGTCGGGCATGCAGCCCGCGCAGGTCTTCGGGGGTGATCCGCGCGAGCGTCGCGGGTTCGCCGGAAGCGTCCACCGCCAACGGGTGGTCGCCGAAGAACTGTCGCTGCAGACGAAGGCGGGCCTTCTCGACGATGTCATCCTCGGCGTCACGGCAGGCCGAGATGACGGCCGCCCGCTCGGCTTCGAAGGTTTCCGGCATGATGCGCGGTTCCAGGACGCCGTCGGCGACCAGCTCCGCGACGGCCGGGAAGTCCGAGCTCAAGGCTTCGGCCCATAACCCGCATGACACTTGCGACGCATGATCGGCAAAGGTCGCGCCTAAGGCGTCGACGAGCTGGGCGACGGCCTCCTTGGAACGATGGCGCGTATCACGCGCGAAGAGCGTCGAGAGCAAGCCTGACACCCCTCGCTTCGCATCGTCTTCATAGGCGCCGCCGCCGGCCAGGAAGACCCCGACGCCGGCCTTGGGAATCGTGGCGTCGGGCTGCAGGACCACCCTGACGCCGTTCTCGAGGGTCATCACCTCGAACTGGTCGGGCGTGACCGCCGTGGCGGACGTATTTTTTTTCAAGGCGGAAACCCCGCCACGCAGTGTCCCGAACGTGACGTTGTCCGGGCGCAGCCAGCGCCGGGCTTCCCGGGTCAGGTCAGCCGGCGTCAATCGCGCGAGATGCTCGACACCCCTCAGCGGCCAGGAGAGGTCAAAGCCGATGGCCGCGGCATAGGCGGCCCGACTGGTCAGGCCATGCAGGTTTTTCTGCCCGTTGACCATGGCCACGACGGACTGGCGACGCACCTTGGCGAACTCCTCGTCGTTCACGCCTCTTTGGAGCAGGCCATCCACGACTTCCGCGATGGCTTGTTCGACCGTGGAGGGTTCGACGGCGGCTTCGCCCGTCCAGCCGCACCAGGCCAGCCCAAGGTCACGTAGACCGAATGCCGAGGTGTCGATGGCGTGCACCAGACGACGCTTCTCGCGGAGCTCGCTCCAGAGGGCGGAACTATTGCCGGCGCCGAGCACGCCGAGGAAGAGATCGACGGCGAGGCGGCCGTCGTCGAAGAAGCCCGGCACCCGCCAGCAGGCCACGCCTTTCGTCGTGCTCACCTCGCGGCGGAGGTCGG
>JBDKKH010000250.1:0-3791 GCA_039796215.1 Verrucomicrobiota bacterium | reverse complement strand
GGCCACGGCCAAGGTTGCCGACGCCGCGGCCACGCCCAAGACCTACACGCCTGGCTTCTTGGTCCAACCGGTGGTCACTCTCTGGAATCCCTTCAACGTCAGCCTGTCGGTCCCTTCTTTCCGGGTCTATTGCAAGTCGAGCTCCTTGCCTATTTACCTTAATCCCGACTTCACCGGTCCGGGTTCTACAAGGCATCCCGAGCATCACCTAGGTGCTTTTCTTCCGAATCTTACTCTGAGTTTCACTGGTCAGGTCGACTTGGGGCCTGGAGAAACGCGAGTTTATTCCATACCCAACGGCACCCTGCATCCTTCGAGCACCAGTTCGGTCAGTCTCTCCCCGGGCTACGCCCAGAATGGGACTTCGGGCATCGAATTCCAGTTCCCCGGCGCGCCCCGCCCCGAGGGCACGATCATGAGGTATGTCATGAGCAAGGACATCGACCTTGCTTTCCTGAGAGACGGCAACGGGATCATCCGACGCGACGGCATCTATTATGATGCTTACCCTGCTAACTATGGCGCCAACGGCTACTCGCCGGTTCGCTTCAGTTTTGTCGACTCCACCAACGCGGAGTTCCGGGGGTTGTACGGCCAGGATCCTCTGCCTCAGGAAAGCACGATCCAGAGCCTGGTCGCTCCGCGCGCTTTCGGCACCTTCTCCTTCGGGTTGCGCCTTTCCAACGACGGTTTCCTGCTGCGTGACAGCCGGACGGGCGTGAAGACCGCCTCCAAGGGCGTGCTGCAGGCTTCGCCTTTCACGACTTATACCGAACTCGGCTGGAAGTCCTCCGAGGTCTTGACGGGGTTCATGTATGCGAATGCCGATGTGACGAGTCGCTCCCAGATATCGATGCTGGACCAGCAGGGGCGACCCTCGGGCGGCGGCGGTAACTGGGCCAACGCGTCGGTGAACCATGGCATTCAATACAGTGGTGCGCTGAATCCCATCAACGCCCCTTACGATCTCTATTTCCAGCCACTCAGCGACTTCGAGTCCTTGGACGCGCCTCAGGTGAATCCGGCGAATAATCGCGGATACATCCTGACGGGGCGCGTATTGGCCGATGGCTTGTCACTGGCCGCGGTCGTCGAGCTTCCCGTCAAGCCTTTGCAGTCCCTCGCCAGCCTGCAGAATTGCGACATCCGCGCGACCAATCCGGCTCCGCCATTCCATTTCGGCATCATCGGTAATTCCGACGCCTCGCCGATCCTGCCTTCCGATGACGTGGTCGGACGCTGGACCGATGTGAGTCGCAGGCTTCGCTCTCGCGACGAGATCCCGGTCTCGTTCCTGCAGTATGATGACAGCTACTGCCTGAATCATGTCCTCTTCGACGATTGGTTCGTCTCCTCCTTGGCCCCGTTGCCCGCCGACTGGGCCTCGCTTCGTCCTTCCGCCGGGAATATGTTCGCCTGGAACTCGGCGGTGATGACGAGCCTGAAGAGTAATTGGAGCTCTTTCGCGGCCGGCACCACGCAGCTGCCGAATGCCTGCTACCAGCCGGCGAGCAACGCCGCCCAGCTGGATCTCGCGGTGACGGCCGGCACGGCCTGGCAGTCGACGCCCCTGCAGCCGGTCGCCTACCAGCGCGTGGCCGCCTCCCTGCGCGTGCCGGGCCAGTTCAACGTCAACAGCACCTCGGTGGCGGCCTGGCGCGCGATGTTGGGTAACCTCCGCTCGACCACGGTGCCTTACCTTAAGCCAGGCAATACGGCGACCGAACTGCTCACGGGCGTCAATAACCCCCTCCCGCGCATGTCCGTCACCCACGAGGGGCCGGTCACGACCGGCGGCCGTTCCGGTGCGGTGCTTGGCTTCGCCTCCCTCACCGACGCCCAGCTCGATCGTCTGGCCATTGAGATGGTCAACCAAGTGAAGGCGCGCGGCCCCTTCCTCTCGCTCTCCGAGTTCGTGAACCGCCAGCTGGCCCTGCCTACGGCTAGCCCGGTCACCGTCAATGACGACCCCTCCCTCAGCGGCGCGATTGGCGCCGCGCTCAAGGCGCTCGAATTGGCCGGCGCAAGTTCCAATCCGGCGGAGAACGCCAAAGTTCTTGGCCAGAAGACGAGCAATCTGGCAGATTTCACGGCCCGGCTGACGGTCGCCAACAGGGTGCCTTTAGGAGATTGGACGAGCCCGAACGGCGACTACATCCACCCGAAGGCCGCCGAGGGCACCTCGACCTTCGGCCTGCCTGGCTGGCCGCGCCAGGCCGATGTGCTCGAACGCCTCGCCCCGGTCATCACGGTCCGCGACGACACCTTCATCGTCCGCGCGATGGGCACGTCTCCTCTCTTCAACGGCGCCTCCGGCAGCGTCTGGTGCGAAGCGGTCTATCAGCGTCTGCCGGAATACGTCGACGCCTCGGTGCCCGCCCACGAAGCCCCGGCCGGCGACCTCTTCAACGCCACACTGACTCCCTCGCGCCGCGCGAACGCCCCGCTGGGCCGCCGCATGCGGCTGGTGTCCTTCCGCTGGCTTAATTCCAAGGAACTATGATCCGCTATTTCTCCTGCTTGCTGGTGCTCGTGGCCGGACTGGCCGCCGCGCCGGAAGCCTCCTCCTCGCGTTCTTTGCGCTTAGTCTATGCGCAGGCGCCGGAAGACGCACCTGAGAAGATCTTTCTCGTGGCGGGAAGCGTGATCAAAGAGGTCTCTCTTCCGCGCATGTCGCTTTCGCCGCAGCGCCTCGATCTGCCTGCCGGTCCGGTCCGCGTCTTCGCCGCGACGAAGGCCCCGACCCGCGACAATCCGCTTCCGTCCGACGCTCCCTTCGCCGACATCCCGGAAACGATGGGCAATGCCTTGGTCGTGCTCCTGCCTAATGGCTCGAGCGGCCCGCTGGCTTTCCAGATGCTGCCGGTGGAGTTCTCCCGTTCTGCCGTGCCCGAAGGCGCGGTGATGTCGTTCAACCTGACCGAGCGCACGCTCTTCGCCAAGCTCGGTTCCGCCCAAGGTGTCGTCGCCCCTCGCCGCAGCGCCGTCGTCATGCCCAGCGGCAAACCGGGCGAAACTTACCAAGCGATGGTCGATCTCTCGCCTGAACCTGGTGAAACGGAAACCGAGCCTTTCCTGCGAGCGCTCTGGCAGAAGAAAGCCCAGCGGAGCACACTGATGTTCGTCGTCGTCGACCCTGCGCGCAAATATCCTCGGTTGCTGAGTATTCCCGCCGTACAAGAAGACGAGCCCGAGTCGCCGAAAGACAAGAAGCGCGGAACCAAAAAGCCCTGAGCGGCTTCCGCTCATCCGCCTGCGCAGAGTAGGGCAGCCTAAGGTAGGGACAGCACCATGTGCTGTCCTTTCTTATTTCTGCGGTCTTAGGTAAGGATGACCGGCCCGGGCATCCTCCCTTGCCCCGGGCGCGCGGGCCGCACGCCCCTACCTACATCCCGCCACCTGCCACCCGTGGCCGCCACCCGCCACCCGAAACGGTGCCTCTCCCGATACTCAATACTCCATACTCGATACTCTGACACCCACTCCAGGTGCCAGGTGACAGCCACGGGCGTCAGCCTTTCGGGACTCAGCTGTTCAGCCTTCGGCCGCCGGAACCCGGGTGCCAGCCCCTGATGGCCGAAAGGCCGGCACCGGAACTCCCGATTGCCGTGCCCGTCACCTGTCACCCGTATCGGTAGCTATCTGGTCAACTAAGCCTCTGAGCCTCCGAGCCTCTGATTTGCATCCCTTGTCCACCTGTCAACTTGTCAACTGGCCAGCTAGTGTGAATTAGTCCGGCCAACCGGCCAACTGATCAACGGATCAACTAGTGTTTTGTGCGGCTCCTCCGC
>JBDKKH010000249.1:0-2518 GCA_039796215.1 Verrucomicrobiota bacterium | reverse complement strand
GGCTGCTGCGCGCGCATTTCGGCCCGGGCGCCATCGTCAAGGTCGTGCCGCTTTCCGTCCCGGATATCGCCGTGCCGGCCGTCGCCCCGTTCCGCCCGGCCCGTCCGCGTCCGCTCGCCGTCTTCCACGGGAGCTGTCAGCCGGCCAAGGGCGTCGCCCATGTGGTCGCCCTGGCCAAGGAGATGCCCGACTGGGATTTCCTGGTGCCGAGCGACCCGAAGGAATACCGGCAGCACTTCGGGACGACGGAGGGTCTTCCCGGCAACCTGCAGTTCCGTCGGCTCAGTTGGAACGAAGGCCTCGCCGACGAGGTGGCCGCGGCCGACGTGGTGCTGTGCCCGTCGATCTGGTCGGCGACCGTCGAAGGCGCGGTCCTGAAGTCGCTCGCCCATAACGGACTGGTGATGGTCACGACACACGATAGCGCTTTCGGCTCTGAATTGCCGGTCGATGCGCGTCTCGCCCTGGATCCGGCTGATTTCCGCGGCACCGCCGCTCGCCTGCGCTCCGTCCACGCGGACCCCGCGCAAGCCGAGTCCATCCGTGTGGCCGCCCGCGACTATGCGCAAGCTTACGCCCAGCGCTGCCATGGCATGCTCGCCGCGATCGGCGCAGCCTGCCGCACTTCAGCCTGATCCTTTTTCAGCGCACGAAGCCTTCGGCCAGGCCGTTGGCGAAACGGCGGATTTCCTTCCCCGCACGGGACAGGAACAGACGCACCGCGCGACGGAAGGGTAGGCTGCGGTCGCCGCGGTCGGCATAGCCGATGGTCGTGGTGGCTGCGACGGGCGCGAAGATGATGGGCAGCGGTCGCACCCCGCGGACGCGAAGGCCGGTCTCCCACGGACGGTCGAGGGCGTGGTCGACCTGCTCGGTGATCGGCCGCATGGACTTGAGCAGGGTCTCGGCGGCGCGGCGATTGACGGCGTAGGCCGCCGACGAAGTCGTCCGCGTGAGGTGCACGACAAGGTGGTGCGTCGGGGTGAGCGCGCGTTTGCGCACCGGCATCCCGGAGTGGAAACAGAAAAGCTTGGCGAGATCCCAGTCGTCTTTTTCCCCGAGGGCGGCGAGCACGGGCACACAAGTCGGCAGGACTTCGACGTCATCCTCTAGGATCACGCACCAAGGGGCGTCCGTCCGTAGGAATTCCTCCATGGCCTTGAGATGGCTGAGGTAGCAGCCGACTTCACCCGGGCGAGGCATGGCATTACGGTTGCGGTCGGCATACAGGCCTGAGTCCACGAGCTGCTCCCATCCGGGGATTTCCTTGCCAAGCACCGCCGGGACGCGGACGTAGTCGAGTCCCAGGCCGTTCAGGCTGCCGGCCAGTGAGGCCATCCGTTCGACATCACGATCCAGGTTGATGACATAGATGGGGGGCATGAGGAGAAGATGAATTATATGGATAAATTATTGTTCAGATTTATCAATCTTTAGGTCCCGCGACCTTCAATCGCTGCCAGTAGAATTACCACGATAAATGCGCTACGCCTCCGTCCTCTACCGTGATTATGCGGACAACTCCCTGTTCACGGCCGGGGCCGGCGAGAATAACGGCGAGTTCTACCTGCCTTACGCCAAGCTCCGGGAGCGCTTCCTCGCCGCAGGCATCGAACTGAATACGCCTGACGTGAACGCCGGGCGGCCGGTCGAGTTCGAGCTGCACATCAACTGCCGCCGGCAGGATCCGTCGGCCCGGGCCTACGTCTACCTCTACGAGAACCCGCTCATCCGTCCGCTCAACCGCGACCGCGTAGCCCTCGCCCGCTATGCGAAGTGGTTCGCCTGGGACGGCGACCTCCGCGACGACCCCCGCACGGTCCGCCTCCTTTACCCCAACCGTTTCGAGAGCGAGGGCTGGAACGGCCCGGAAAAGCGCCCGCTCTTCTGCGTGCTCGTGGCTTCGAACAAGGCCCTCGCCGTCGTCGACCCCCGCGACCAATACCAGGCCCGCGTCCGGATCCTGGAATGGTATGAGCAAAATGCTCCTAGGGATTTCTACCTATACGGACGGGGCTGGGACCGTCCGGCCGCCGTGCCCGGCCGCTGGGGCCGCGTCCGCAATCAGCTCCGGAAGATCTTCGCCCGCTTCCTGCCGGCGAAATCACCCTACGCCACCTGGCGTGGTCCGGTGGACGACAAGATCGAGCTGCTGACCCGCGCCCGCTTCTGCCTCGCCCACGAGAACTGCCGCGACCTGGAAGGCTACGTCACCGAGAAGCTCTTCGATTGTTTCCGCGCCGGCTGCGTGCCGGTCTACGTCGGCCCGAAGGAGATCGGCGACCTCGTGCCGCCGGACTGCTTCATCGACGGCCGGGCCTACGAGACGCCCGCCGCCCTCGACGCCCACCTGCGTTCGATCGACGACGCCGCCTACCGAGGCTATCAGGCGCGCATCAGCGCCTTCCTCCGGTCTCCGCAGGCCCGGCCTTTCTCGCAGGACCACTTCGCCGACGTCCTCGCCCGCGAGATTCTGACGGACCTGGGTTAAGACCGCGGTTAAGCCATCGGCTTGAGG
>JBDKKH010000248.1:0-4414 GCA_039796215.1 Verrucomicrobiota bacterium | reverse complement strand
CGGACGGGCGGCGACCATCCGCCCAAGCCCGCCGCATGACCTTCGCCGCGCTGGCCTACTGGACGCACGACCTCGACCCGGTCGCGTTCCGCTTCCCGGAAAGCTGGGGCCTGCGGGGCGTGCATTGGTACGGCCTCGCCTACGCCGCCGGCTTCATGGTCGCGGCGTGGCTCCTCGGACGCTGGCGTCGCGCCGGGCTGACGCCGCTGCGTTCCGCCGCCGACGAATCCGCGCTGATCACCGCCGTGATGGTCGGCGTCATCGCGGGCGGCCGCCTGGGCCACGTGTTCCTGTATGCGCGCGATGAGTTCGCCGCCGACCCGTTGATGCTCTTCCGCGTCTGGCAGGGCGGCATGGCCAGCCATGGCGGCTTCCTCGGCGTCGCCCTCGCGGGCGTCTGGTTCGCGCGGCGTTCCCGGGCCGGCTTCCTCGCCGTCGGCGACCTGCTGTGCGCCCTGGCGCCGGCCGGCCTGCTCTTCGGCCGCCTGGCCAACTTCGTCAACGCCGAGCTCGTCGGCAACCCGTCCACGTTGCCTTGGGCCGTGATCTTTCCGCGCGAGGGCGAAGCGCCGCGCCATCCTTCGCAGCTCTACGAAGCCTTCGGCGAAGGCCTCCTGCCCCTCCTCTGGGTGCTCCGACGTTATCCGCGCCGCCTGCCGCCGGGCCGGCTCGCGGGGGAGTTCCTCCTGCTGTACGCCGCCGCGCGCATCGTCTGCGAATGCTTCCGCACGCCCGAAGACGGCGAACTCTTCGGCCTCACCGCCGGACAGTTCTGGACGTTGCCGCTCGCGGGCTTGGGGCTCTGGCTGGTGCTCCGCCGCCGCCGGACGGCTGAATGATGTTGCCCGTGCGGGCGGACGGTGGGAAAACCCAGACGCGCCATGACGAACGTCCCGCTCCTTGACCTCGGCCCGCAGAACCGCGCCCTCGAGGCCCAGTTCGAAAACGCCTTCCGCGAGGTGATGCGCTCGAACATGTTCATCATGGGTCCGCGCCTGGAGGCCTTCGAGAAAGACTGCGCGGCGTTCCTCGGCGTGAAGCACGCCTTCGGCGTCTCCTCCGGCACCGACGCCCTCCTGCTCGCGCTGATGGCGCTGGGCATCGGCGAAGGCGACGAGGTGCTGATCCCCTCGTTCACGTTCTTCGCGACCGCCGGTTCCGTCGCCCGCCTCGGCGCCACGCCGGTCTGGGTCGACGTCAATCCCCACCACTTCAACATCGACCTCGCGGACGCGGCCCGGAAGGTGACCGGCCGCACCCGGGTCATCATGCCGGTCCACCTCTTCGGGCAGTCGAGCGACCTCGACGCGCTGCAGGCTTTCGCGTCCGCCCACCGCCTGCGCGTGGTCGAAGACGCCGCCCAATCGATGGGCGCCCGCTGGAAAGGCCGCCCGACGATGTCCATGGGCGATTTCGGCGCGACGAGCTTCTTCCCCTCCAAGAACCTCGGCGGGATGGGTGACTCCGGCCTGGTCACGACGTCCGACGACGCCCTGGCCGAACGCGCGCGCATCCTGCGGGTGCACGGGATGCAGCCTAAGTATTACCACCGCGAGGTCGGCGCCAATTTCCGCATGGACCCGCTGCAGGCCGCCTTGCTCCACCTCAAGCTGCCCCACCTGCCGTCCTACAACTGCGCGCGCGCGGGCAATGCGATCTTCTACCACGAGTCGCTCAAGGGCCTCCGGGGTGTCGCCGAGAACCGCCCGGGCGCCGACAAGGCCGCGCGGATCCTGCTCCCCGTCGACTTCTCCGGCCAGGGCATCTGGAATCAGTTCACGCTCCGCGTGCCCGGCGGCCGTCGCGACGCCCTCAAGGCTTTCCTCACGGCGCGCAAGATCGGTTGCGAGATCTACTACCCCATCCCGCTGCATCGTCAGGAGTGCTTCGCGCACAGCGGTTATCGCGGCGGCGATTCCGTCCCGGTCTCCGAGCAGCTCGCCACCGAAGTCCTCAGCGTGCCGATCTTCCCCGAACTTGCCGCCGAGCAGCGCCAGTGGGTCGCCGATTCGCTCGCCGATTTCGCCGCCGGGAAGACGGAATAAGATCGGGTGACTGGTGACGGGCGCTGGAGTCGGCCTCTTAGGAGTCGGTTTCTCGGCCATCAGCCGCGGCAACCTTGGGCCGGTAGCCGATGGCCGAACGGCTGACACCCGAAAGGCCGATGCCCCGATGGCCGCCACCTGCCACCCGGAATGCATCTCTCTGGCCAACCGGCCAACGGATCAACCGATCAACTAACGTCGTTCATTTCGGGTGACGGGTGACGGCCTCGGGGCCTCAGCTTTTCGGGATCCAGCAGTTCAGCCTTCGGCAGCCAGCTTCGGGTTTCAGCCTTAGCTCAAAGTGAGTCGGTCCTACCCCAACCCCTGTCCCTACCCCTAAATTCACGTTTGCACTTTTGCACAGGAGCTCCGCTCCGATTTGCACCTTTGCACTTCTCTGAGCCTCCGAGCCTCTCGTTTGTCTCCCTCAGGCCAACCGGCCAACTGATCAACCGATCAACTCACGTCGTTCATTTCAGGTGATGGGTAAAACCCGCATCCGTTCGCCTTAGGGCGAACCAAGGGTAGGGGCGTGGCTACGCCGCGCCCTCCGATGCCGCGTCATTCATTTCGGGTGTCAGGTGACGGCCACCGGGGCCTCAGCCTTTCGGGAATCGGCCATTCAGCCATCAGCGGTCAGCTTCGGGTTTCAGCAGTAACTCAAAGTGAATCGGTCCTACCCCAACCCCTACCCCTACCCCTTTAAAAAACACCTTTGCACTTTTACACAGGAGCTCCGCTCCGATTTGCACCTTTGCGCCTGCTGCCCCTTGCCAGCGTGTCAACATGAGTGGGATGTTCGCCGCAGGGCGAACCAAGGGTAGGGGCGTGGCTCCGCCGCGCCCTCCGATGCAAGGGCGTGATAAATCACGCCCCTACCTTGCCAACCGGCCAACTGATCAACCGATCAACTCATTCATGTCCCCTTGCCCCCTAGATACAGCCATGCCCCGCCTCCTGGCTCTGACCTGCCTCCTGCTGTTCTCCGCGGTCTCCCGCGCCGCCGGGCTGTTTGACGCGGGCGCATGGGCTCCGATCGTCCTGCCTGCT
Source organism: Verrucomicrobiota bacterium (assembly GCA_039796215.1). Taxonomy (GTDB): domain Bacteria; phylum Verrucomicrobiota; class Verrucomicrobiia; order Opitutales; family UBA953; genus UBA953. The sequence goes on along the minus strand of JBDKKH010000248.1, from coordinate 1,319 downwards.
TCCCCCGAACTCGATGAATGGCGGGCTGCTCATACTCTGGCCGATTGGTGCCAGCGTGTGACCGGTGTCAGGCCCGCCATCGTCTTCGAAGCCGCCGAGGGCCGTCCGCCGGCGCCGGCGATCTTCGTCGGTCAGACCGTTGCCGCGCAATCGGCCGGGGTGCGCGCTCCCGAGGGGGAAGGCGACACCGCTCGCCGGGCGATCATCGGCTCGGCCGTCTATCTCGTCGGTAACAACCCCGTGGCCACGCGCATCGCCGTCGGGCGATTCTGCGAGCAGCACCTCGGGGTCTTTTTCGCTTTCCCGGGAGAGCAGGGTGCCGACTGGGCCCCGCGTCATCAGCTGGGTTTCCCTTCCGCGGATGAATTCCGGCCGGATTTCCGCTGGCGGCAGCTCAGCGGCCTGAATGAACTTTCCGACGAATGGGCGTGTTCGGTCGGTTATGGTCGCACCCCGGAGTTCTCGCATGCGTTGTATCGGATCTTCGACCGCAAGCTCTGGCGGGAAGACCCTACGCTCTTCCCGGTGGTCAACGGTCAGCGTCAGGAGCCCAACGGAGACGGTACTGGTCCGAACCCTAATCTCGCCCACCCTCGGCTAGCCGAGCTCGGCGCCGGCTATGCGCGGGAATATTTCCGTCTCCATCCAACGGCTTTCTCCGTGCCGTTCGGCATCAACGATAGCTTCAAGTTCGACGACGCCGTCCGGTCCGAAGGCTGGTATCGAGGCCGTCCCGTCCGCACCGACCATGTCTTCGGTTTCTTGAACGCGGTCGCCGACTCCGCCTGGGCGCCCGATGGCGATCACCAAGGTGAGCGCCACACCATCGGGGCTCTCGCGTACATGCAGACCCTGCGCGCGCCTAAGATTCCCCTCCGCCCCGCGATCTTCCCATGGGTCTGCGCCGACCGCACCGCCTACGGAGACCCCGCCTTCGCCGAGCAGGATCGGGCTAACGTCGCCGCCTGGGCCAAGTCGGGCGTCCGCCGTGTCGGCGTCTATGATTACATCTACGGCGCGCCGGTCGCTTCGCCGCGCGTCAACTTCACCGCGCTTATCCGCTCCATCCGCGCCACGCATACCGCGGGGGCCAGGGGTTGGTATGCCGAAGCCTATCCGCTCTGGGCTTTCGACGCGCCGAAGCTCTGGCTCGCGGCCAAACTCCTCGAGGACAAAGCCGCGCAGACCCCGGCCCTGCTCGAGACCTGGTTCGCGCGGGCTTACGGTCCGGCGGCGACCCCGATGCTGCAAGCCTACGCCCAGATCGAAGCCGCCTGGACGCGCGACGCCGTCGCCGGTGGCAAGGATCAGTTCCTCCG
>JBDKKH010000247.1:0-4012 GCA_039796215.1 Verrucomicrobiota bacterium | reverse complement strand
TCGGACTGATGGTGCAATACAGCGCCGGCATCTCGCTTTCGGCGAGCAACCGCACGGCCGCTTTCTACCGTCAGCTGGTCTACGTCCCCGTCGCGCTCGTGGCCGGGTTCGCGTTGTATCGGCTCAACCTGGACAAGGCGCGCGAATGGCGGATGTACGTCCTCGGGGGAGCGGTCGCCACGATGGCGCTCGCCCGCGTGCCCGGGATCGGCGTCTCGGTCAACGGCTCCTGGCGTTGGATCGACTTCGGTTTCTTCCGTCTGCAGGCCTCGGACCTCGGCAAGCTCGCGCTCGTGATCGTGATGGCGCATTTCCTGGCCGTGATGCAGCGGCATACGTTGGCGCGCCCCTTCCGGATCTACCAGTTCCGGGACCGCGCGCCTTATATCTTCACCGACCGCGGCTGGATCGACTGTCGCGAAGGCTTCCTGCGTCCGCTGGGCGTCCTGCTCCTCATCGCCGCGCTGATCGCGGCGGGACCCGACCTGGGCACGATCCTGCTCTGCTGCGCCGTGGGCGGCACCATGATGCTCATCTCCGGCGTGCGCTGGGCTTACGTCATCCCGTCCGTCCTGATCGGGCTTTCCGGATTCACGATCCTGATCCTGAACTGGCCGAACCGGATGCGCCGTTTCACGTCCTTCCTCGAACCTTGGGAGAAGCGCGGCGACGAGGCCTACCAGCTTTTCGAGGGCATGGTCGCCTTCGGCGTCGGCGGCCTGACGGGCAAAGGCGCGGCGAACGGGCTGCAGGGCCGGGCCTACCTGCCCGAGGCGCACACCGACTTCGTGTTCTCGGTCATCGGCGAGGAATACGGCCTGGTCGCCACGACGATCGTCGCCCTGGCCTACCTCGGGATCTTCTGGTGCGCGTACCGGGCCATGCGTCACTCCGCCGACCTCTACCGTTTCAACGTCTGTCTCGGCGCGACGCTGTTCCTCGTCTTCCAGGCGCTCATCAACATGGGCGTCGTCACGGGCCTGCTTCCCACCAAGGGCATCTCGCTCCCTTTCATCAGCTACGGCGGCACGAACCTCGTCATCATGGCGTGCATGGTCGGGCTCATCCTTAATTGCGTCAGCGCCTCGAAGCAGCCGGCGTTCACGGCCAAGGAGGCGCGCGCATGAGCCGCGTCCTGCTCGCGTGCGGCGGGACGGGCGGCCACCTGGCGCCGGGCATCGCCTTGGCGCAGCGCCTCACCGAGGCCGGGCACGCCTGCCGGTTGGTCGTGAGCAGCAAGGCGGTCGACGCCCGCATGACCTCGCATTATCCTCGGCTGGAGTTCGTGGCCGGGCGCGGTCGCGGCTTCGGACCCGGGCTGCTGGGCCGGCTGCGTTTCTTTCCCGCGCTGCTCGGAGCCGTCTGGTCTTCCTGGCGGCTGGTCCGACGTTTCCGCCCGGATGTCCTCGTGTGTTTCGGCGGTTTCATGAGCCTGGGGCCGGCGATCGCCTGCCGGCTCGCCGGCGTGCCGGTCATCGTGCACGAGGCGAACCGCCGCCCCGGCAAGGCCGTGCGGCTCATCGCCCGCTTCGCCTCTTCCGTCCATCTTCCCGGCGGGGTGCGTCTGCCGGGCTTGCCCGCTTCTCGTCAGCATGATTCCGGCTATCCCGTGCGCGCGGAGATCCGTCCGCAGGCGCGCGAGGCCGCGCGCCGGGCGCTCGGCCTGCCCGCGGCAGGCCGGCTGGTCCTCGTGGTCGGCGGCAGCCAGGGAGCCGCGCCGCTGAACCGCTGGGTCGAAGCGTACCTGGCGATGTTCGCCGAACGCGGCATCCATGTCCTCTGCCTCACGGGTCCCGGCGGAAGGGACGAAGAGGTGCGCGCCGGCCAGTCCGTCGTGAAGTTCCTGCCGTTCTGCCACCAGATGGCGGCCGCCTATTCGGCGGCGGATCTCGCGGTCGCCCGCGCCGGCGCCGGCACGCTCGCCGAGCTGGCGACCTGCCGGACGCCTTCCGTCCTCATCCCTCTTCCGCACGCGGCCGACGATCACCAGACCGCGAACGCCCGCCATTTCGCCGAGGCCGGCGGCGCCTGGTTGTCGCCGGAAGCCGAGCTCCCGCAGCTGGCCGGCCGCGTCTGCGCCGCGTTGGCCGACAACGCCACGTTGGCGGCCATGCGCGACGCCTTGGCGGTCCTCGACGCGGCCAACCGATGGGAGGAACTCGCCGCCGAAACCCTCGAACTCGCCGATCGCCGCGGCGCGGCCGCATGAGCCGTTCCGCTTGGCTGCTCGGCGCGAGCGGGATGGGCGTGGGCCCCCTCGCCCTCTACCTGAAGAGCGCGGGCTGGGAGGTCTCGGGCTGGGACGACGGCGTGGGCAGCCCGATGGAACTCCACCTGGCCAACGCGGAGATCCCGCTCTTGCGCGATCCATGGGCCGCTGGTCGCCGCCCTTCGGTCGTCGGCCGTTCCAGCGCGGTGAAGCCGGGCCATCCGGCGCTGGCGCTCGCGGAAGCGCAAGGCGCGCGGATCCTGCGGCGGGGCGAACTGCTGGCCGAGGCGGTGGCCGGACAGCGCTTCGTGGCGGTCTGCGGCAGCCATGGCAAGACGACCACCTGCGGCCTGCTGGTCGCCGCCCTGACCGCCGCGAAGGCGGATTTCGGCTATGTGCTCGGCGGCCTCTTCCGCGATCCTTTGTTCCCGCCGGCGCGCGCCTCGGCGACTTCGCCCTGGGTCGTGGCGGAGGTGGATGAGAGCGACGGCACCATCAGCGCCTTCTCGCCGGACATCACCGTCGCGGTCAACCTCGACTGGGATCACCCGGATTATTATCGCGACGAGGCCGCCCTCGAAGGGGTCTTCCGCGCCTTGTTCGAGCGTACGCGGACGGCCGTCGTCATTCCGGCCGGCAACGCCCGTCTGGAGCGACTCACCGCCGGCTTGCGCGTCCCCGTGCTCCGGGTGGGCGAAGACGGCGGATGCGACTATGTCTGCCGGCTGATCCAAGGCGGGCATGCCGGCTCGGTCGTCGCGCTGGACGGACGGTTCCCCGCCGCGCAGCATCACCTGCCCGTCGCGGGCAGCTTCAATCGCGCGAACGCGGCGCTCGCCCTCGCGGTCACCCATTTCATCACGGGCGGGCTGGCCGCCGAACCGCTCGCCTGCTGGCGCGGCATCCGCCGTCGCCAGGATGTCCTCTTCGAGTGCGCGGGCCTGCGCGTGCTCGCCGATTACGCGCATCATCCGACGGAGATCGCCGCCTTGCTCAAATGGGTGCGTGAGACGCACGTCGGCCGGCTGATCGTGGTCTTCCAGCCGCATCGCCATACGCGCACCCGCCAATACTCCCGGGAGTTCCGCGACGCCCTGGCGGTGGCCGACCACGCGTTGGTCCTCCCCGTCTACGCGGCCGGCGAGGCCGCGATGGAGGGCGGCGGCTCGGACGCGATCGTCGCGGGTTCCGCCCATCGGCTGGTCGAGCATCGCGCGGCCCTGCCGGCGTTGCTCGACGAACTCGCGGCGGGCGCGGACACCGTGGTGGCCTTCGTCGGCGCGGGGGATATCGAGCGCGACGCCGAAGCCTACGCGAAGCGTCTGCGCCGTCGCGGGGAAGGGGTGTCGTCCCGCGACCTGCCCGAGCTGGTCGCCGGCCGGCTCTCGTCCGCCTGCGTCCTGCGGGCCAACGAACCGCTGGCGCGTCGCACCACGCTCGGCGTGGGCGGGGTCGCCCGCTGGTACGCCGAGCCCGGCGACGTCGATGATCTCGCCATGCTGCTGCGCTCCGCGGCGGAGCTCGACCTGCGCTGGTTCGTCGTGGGCCGAGGTTCCAACCTGCTCGTCCCGGACGAAGGTTATGACGGCCTCATCCTGCACCTTGACCCCGTCCGCTGGGGCGGCGTCACCGATCTCGGCGAAGGGCGCTGGCGCGTCGCGGGCGGCGCCCGGCTCAAGGAGCTGTGCGGCGCCGCCGCCCGCGCGGGCTGGCAGGGATTCGAATTCCTGGAAGGCATCCCCGGGACGCTCGGCGGTTCGCTGCGCATGAACGCGGGCGCCATGGGCGGCTGGATCTTCGACC
>JBDKKH010000246.1:0-2708 GCA_039796215.1 Verrucomicrobiota bacterium | reverse complement strand
AGGGGTACGAGCATATTTCCATGGAGATACCTAGTTCTGACGTCGTGGAAAAGGCGCAATCCTCAGATGATCCGTCCCTGGCTCATTTGCGCCACCGGGATGAAAAGAAACGCCAGGCTATTTCAGGGATCACACCAGAATCAAACACGCCATGGAGCGTTATCGCGGTGTCGATTGTCGCGGCGCTTGGCCTTGTATGGCTGTGGCGCAGGCGTCGTTCGCAAGTTTGATCAAGGGCTATTTTTCGGTCGTTATTGCAGGCTTGTTTGCCGAACAATTGTATAACTTCTTCGAAAGGAAAAAGCGCGATCTATGAGATGCGCCAGACTTCTTAAAGTCGTGCAGGCTTGAGATGGCTTAGCCCCTTGGTCGGCTGAATGTATTTTGAGTCCTGGATGAAGCCTATCGATGGCTGGCTTAGCATGGCCCATTTTATTTGCAGGCTGGTTAGTTTGGCCTGAATATTATGCAGAACTCCGCTCTTACCATGTCCCAACCTGCCGCCGGTCTCCCGGAACTCCTCGTCGGTCAGCCTGATTGGTCGGCCGTGCTCGCCCGGACGCTGCTCAACTTCGGATGCGTCACGGGCACCCTCCACCGCACGGACCCTTCGACGGGCCTGCTGTCGCTGGTCGCCCATCAGGGCATCCCGCCCCAGGTGCTGCCGATGATGCTGCCGAAGATCGACAACATCCCGTTCGGCAAGGGCATCGCCGGCTGCGCGGCGCAGCGCAAGGAAGCCGTCCAGCTCTGCAACCTCCAGGAAGACCTCGGCGGCGTGGCCAAGCCCGACGCGCGCAAGACGAACGTCCAGGGCGCGCTCGCTGTGCCCGTCGTCGGCGCGGACGGCCAGGTCCTCGGCGTGCTCGGGATCGGCAAGATGCAGCCCTACGACTTCACCGCGGCCGAGATCGCGGACTTGAACAAGGTGGCGGAGCTGTTGGCGAAGAAGATGTGACGGTGTAGAGGACAGATGGCGGATGGCCAAATGCGGATGGCAGATGGCCGATGACCGATGACAGAAGATGCGGAAAGAGAACCGTTATCCGATGTGATCGCCTAAGTGATCAGCCTGAAGTTTCTGTCCTCTGTCATCTGCACTCTGTCATCTACTCTTTCGCCAGCGCTCGCCCGGTCGGCGACCCCTTCTGCTTGAGCAGGCCTTCCGGCAGGCCGGCGTAGACCAGCCGGCCGCCCTTTTCGCCGCCTTCGGGGCCGAGCTCCATCACCCAGTCCGCCGCCAGGATGACGTCGGCGTGGTGCTCGATCACGATGAGCGTGGCACCCGCGTCCCGGAGGCGTCCGAGCAACGCGAGCAGCTTGGCGATGTCGTCCCAGTGCAGGCCGGTCGTGGGTTCGTCGAGGACGTAGAGACGACCCGAGTGGTCGCGGCGGGCCAGTTCCGCCGCGAGCTTGAGACGCTGGGCTTCGCCGCCGGAGAGCGTGTTGGCGGCCTGGCCGAGTTTGAGGTAGCCGAGGCCGACTTCGGCGAGCGTCCGGAGTTTTTCGGCGAGCTTCGGCTGGGCGCGGAAGACTTCGGCGGCCTCGTCGACCGACAGGCCGAGCGCGTCGGCGATGCTGAGTCCCTTGAAGCGTACTTCGAGCGTCTCGCGGTTGAAGCGCCGTCCGGCGCAGCTCGGGCAGTCGACGAAGGTCTCGCCGAGGAACTGCATGTCGAGCGCGACCGAGCCTTCGCCGGAGCAGGTCTCGCAACGGCCGCCGCGGACGTTGAAGCTGAAGCGGCCTGGTCCGTAGCCGCGGGCCTTGGCGAGCGGCAGCGCGGCCCAGAGGTCGCGCATCAGGTCCATGATGCCGGTGAAGGTCGCGGGGTTGGAGCGCGGGGTCCTGCCGATGGGCTCCTGGTCCACCGCGGTGAAAGCGGTGATCTGCTCGAGGCCGTCGATGCCGGCGTGGCGGCCGGGCACGACCTTGGCGCCGTTGATCCTGCGGGCCGCGGCGGCGGACAGGATGTCGATCGCGAGGGTGCTCTTGCCCGAGCCGGAGACGCCGCAGACGACGGTGAGTCCGCCGACGGGGAACGAAGCGGTGACGTCCTTGAGGTTGTTCTCGGTGGCTCCCTTGACGGTGATCTGCGCCTTGCCGACGGGCTTGCGCTTCACGATCCCTTCGAGCGTCGCCCGCCCGGAGAGGTACGCCCCGGTGCGCGAGGTCGCGTGCCGCGCGCAGGCGGCGGGCGTGCCCTCGAAGACGATGCGGCCTCCGTCGACGCCGGCGCCGGGCCCCATCTCGACGAGGTGGTCCGCGGCGAGCATCATGTCGCGGTCGTGTTCGACGACGAGGACGGTGTTGCCGAGGTCGCGCAGGCCGCGGATCGAACCGATGAGCCGCTGATGGTCGCTCGGGTGCAGGCCGATGCTGGGTTCGTCGAGCACGTAGGTCACGCCGACGAGCCCGAGGCCGAGCTGCGTGGCCAGTCGTACGCGCTGGGCTTCGCCGCCGGAGAGCGAACCGCATTCGCGGTCGAGGGTGAGGTAGTCAAGGCCGGCTTCGTGCAGGAAGGCGAGGCGCTGTTCGAGCCCGCGGCGGGCTTCTTCGGCGGGCATGACGCCGGGATGCTTCGCGAGCTGCTTGGTGAATGCCAGCGCGGCCGGGATGGTCATCGCCAGGAACTCCGCCATGGTCTTGCCGCTGAGGCGCAAGGACAGGGCGGCGGGCGAGAGCCGGCGGCCTTGGCAGCCGGCGCAGAC
>JBDKKH010000245.1:0-13490 GCA_039796215.1 Verrucomicrobiota bacterium | reverse complement strand
CCGGCCAGAGGCGTGGCATCATGGTCCACGACATCCAAGGCCGACAACAGCGGCGACTCGACGGACCACTCGGCCGCATCCTCGGGGCGAGCGAGATCCCATTGATGTCGGATCAAGCCGCCGATGGCTTCGCGCAAGGCGGCGGCGGAACGGGGCCGCCAGCGCAAGCGAAGGCAGGCTTGCCGATCCTCGATCACATAGCCGGAGCTGTCTTCCCGCGAGTAGTCAGCGCCGGATAGCTGCCATCGGAAATCCGGGAAAGGCACGTTCTCCAAGACGATCAGCGGCGGTCCGGGGTAATCGCCGATAAGGTCATCCCTGCCGGGTTCACCTGCATAGGCCCGCAGCCGGACCGTCATCCGCCGGGGGAACCTGGCCGTGACCTCGATGCGATCCTCCGCGAAGAAGGTGTCGGCTCCCGGCCGGCGTCGAAGCGGCGAAGCCGGCCGCCGGTCCAGGCGCCACGTCTGCTCGCTCAGGATGCGCGCCAGGCCTTGCGGCTGAGCGGCCGGTGCCGGATGGACGAACGCATAGACCTCGCCCGGTAACAGGCCACGGCCAGCCATGCCATGCGTGCGCGGATCCGCGACTTCGGTCCAGAACCACAGCCCCCTCTCCCGCGCCCCCTGACGGACGACGCCGAAGTCGACCTGCGGGGATTCGTCCAGATCGACGACGAGGTTCGCGCCGCTATCGAGGTTCACCACGGTGACCTCGGGCGCCCCGATGATCTCCACCAGGAAAAGCCGGCCCTGCGGACCTGCCAGGACCGGGATGGTGAACGGATTCAAGAAAACCCCCGATCCGTGGAAACGCAGCCGATGACGGCCGTCGTGGCGCGAGTTGAAGAAGCCCAGGCTCAAGCGTAGGTCCGTCAGCACGGGAAGCGTCGACACGACGTGAGCCGACGTCACCCCGTGCCGCAAGGGATAGCCTTTGCCAGGAGGCTGCTTCCAATCCGCCGCGAAAAGCGTGGCCGCCAAGGCCGGCCCGATCGTCCGCGCCATCTGATCCTCGGCGGAAAGATCGCGCCGCCAGCCGCCGCGCACGGGATCGGTGAGCAACCCACGAGCCTGCCACGATCCGCCCGGCGTCGGGGCCTCCGCGAAGAAAGCCGGGGCGTCCGCCTGCAGCGCCTGCCGTTGCCGTTCGGTAAGCGCGGCAGGCAAGGCCCGAGGGAGCCTCGGCCGGGCGCCGGCTCCCTTCGCCCATGCCGAGGCCTGCTCGCAAGCCGCCGCCCCGGCCGCCCGATCGCAAGCCATCGAAAGGTCGCGGACTTCCCAGCTCAGACGCAGCGAGTCCGCATCGGCCATCCCGTCGACCGGACGCGCCTCGTTCCGGCCGGCCGCCTGGAGCCGGCCCCGGTTGTCTGGATAAGTATGACGTGCGTCCGGTCCGGCGGAGGCTTGCAGTTCCGCGAGGCCGCGGAACGCCGCCGCTTCGGCGGACCAACGCAGACGAGCACGTCGCCGGCCCGCCGCGGACTCGTTGTAGGATATCGAGCAGAGCGACGCCGCCAACAGGGCGACGCTCGTCAGGACGAGCATCGTCAGCAATACGAGGACAAAGGCTGATCCATGACGCTTACGCATTTCTGGGTAATAAGCCCCATCTTCTTTCCGTTGAACCCCACGATACAATTCCGGAGATACTTCATGTATTGAATCCATGAAGACATCATTACGCCGTCTCCGCGTCACGCGGGCACATTCCCTCAAGCCGGTCTTTCCCGCGAGCACGCGCCCGGGAATCGCGCCGGCCTCGCCGAGCAAACGTCGCGTGCTCGTGATCGAGGATCAGTCGGCGGTCTGCGACCTCGTCGCCGAGATGATCCAGAGCCACCCGCGTTGCGTCTCGGTGGGCACTGCTTCCGACGGACTCCGGGCCGTCGAACTCGCCTTGCGCCTCAAACCGGACATCCTCGTCCTGGACGTGGTGATGCCCGGCATCGGCGGGCTCGAGGTGATGCGCCGGCTCGGCAACGGGCTGCCGACCACCCGTGTCCTGATCTTTTCCGGCAAACAGGAGCCGCACATCGTCCGGGCGCTGATGCAGGCGGGCATCCATGGCTTCGTGAACAAGAACGGCCCGTTGAACGAACTGCGCAAGGCGCTCGACGCCCTCGCCGACGGCAACACCTGGTTCAACGAAGACTTCGGGCGCACGGTCCGCCAGGCGCTCGCCACGCCGTCCCATTCCGGCGAAGGCATGCTCGACCACCTCACCCCGCGGGAGCGCGAGATCGCCGTCCTCATCGCCCAAAGCCACAGCAGCAAGGAAGTGGCCGCGCAGCTGGACATCAGCATCAAGACGGCCGAGAACCACCGGGCCAACCTGATGCGCAAGCTGGGCGTCCGGGATGTCGCGGGACTCGTCCGGTTCGTCGTCCGCCAAGGCCTCGTGGACCCCGGGGTCGAATGACATCGGCCGGGGGCGAGGCCGAGGGGAGACCGGCGTGATTTCTTCGATGGCCCACGCTTGCGATGCCGGCCAAGCAGCCGCACAGTGCCGCCTTCCCGCCATGCCCTCCCCCGCCCTCGCCTTCGGCAACCTTTCGCCCACCGCCCCGCTCGCCCCGCTGACCATCAGCCGGCGTTCGCCCGGTCCCACCGACGTGGAGATGGAGATCCTGTACTGCGGGGTCTGCCATTCCGACGTCCACACGGCCCGCGGCGAGTGGCCGGGCACGAACTACGCCTGCGTCCCGGGCCACGAGATCGTCGGCCGCGTGACGAAGGTCGGCGCCCAGGTGACGAAGCTCAAGGTGGGCGACATCGGCGCGACGGGCTGCATGGTCGATTCCTGCCGCACCTGCCCGAGCTGCCGTCAGGGCTTCGAACAGTTCTGCCACTCGGGCGCGACGTTCACCTACAACAGCCCCGACAAGCATCTCGGCGGCCATACCCTCGGCGGCTACTCCTCGGGCATCGTCGTCGACGAAGCCTTCACGCTGCGCGTGCCGGCGGGCCTCGACCTCGCCGCGACGGCGCCGCTCCTCTGCGCCGGCATCACGACCTATTCGCCGTTGCGTCACTGGAAGGTCGGCCCGGGCAAGAAGGTCGGCATCGTCGGCCTGGGCGGCCTCGGCCACCTCGGCGTTAAGTTCGCCCGCGCCTTCGGGGCCCACGTGGTCCTTTTCACGACCTCGCCCTCCAAGGTCGCCGACGGCCTCCGCCTCGGCGCGCACGAAGTCGTGGTCTCGACCGACGCCGCCGCGATGGCCGCGCACGCCTCGTCGTTCGACTTCCTGCTCGACTGCGTCTCCGCCCAGCACGACCTCAACGCCTACCTCGCGCTGCTCAAGCTCGACGGCACGCTCTGCCTCGTCGGCGTGCCGGAGAAGCCGCTGGCGGTCCACGCGTTCAGCGTGATCATGCCCCGCCGCAACTTCACGGGCTCCTGCATCGGCGGCATCGCCGAGACCCAGGAGATGCTCGATTTCTGCGCGAAGCACGGCATCACGTCCGACATCGAACTCATCCCGATCCAGCAGATCAACCAGGCCTGGGAACGCATGATCAAGCAGGACGTCCGCTATCGCTTCGTGATCGACATGGCCTCGCTGCGTAAGGCCTGAGCGGCGCGGCGCCCGCCGCCCTAAGGTGAGTCAGGTTGACGGGATTCGACCCGACCGAGGGGCTTTGACACCGGCCTCCGGCCGAGGATAATCTCCGACATGAAAATCGCTCCTGTCGTCCTGATCACCGGTGCGGCCGCCGGCATCGGCAAGGCGACCGCCCTCGCCTTCGCCCGACTGGGCTACCGTCTCGTGCTCACGGACCTCAAGGCGGAGAGCGGCCCGGCGCTGCTCGCCGAAATCAAGGCCGCCGGCGCCGAGGCGCGTTACGTCGTCGCCGACCAGGCCGAAGAAGCCGGCGCCATCCTCGCGGTGCGCACGGCGATGGAAGCCTTCGGTCGGCTCGACGTGGCGATCAACAACGCCGGGACGGAGGGAGATCAGACCTTGCGCCTGGAGCAACAGACCGACGCCAATGTGCGACGGACCTTGGGCGTGAACGCGGAAGGCGTGCTCTGGTGCCTCAAGCATGAGATCCCCGCCCTGCGTCATTCGGGCGGAGGCGCCATCGTCAACGTGAGCTCGGTCGCCGGCCATGTCGGGCTGGAGACCTGCGGGGCTTACGTCGCCAGCAAGCACGCCGTCGAAGGACTGACCAAGGCGGCCGCGCTGGAAGTCGCCCGCTTCGGCATCCGCGTCAACGCCGTCGCCCCCGGGGCCATCCAGACCGACATGATCGACCGCGCCGTCGGCGCAGGCGACACCGAGGCCCGCCGCGCGATCGAAGGGATGCACCCGCTAGGCCGGCTGGGAACACCCGAGGAAGTCGCCGCCGCGATCGTCTTCCTCGCCTCCGAAGAAGCCTCCTTCATCACCGGACAGAGCCTGGCCGTCGACGGAGGCTGGCTCGCCCGCTGACATGCTCGAATACCACGTCACGGCCCGGAGGCTCGACGGACACGGCAGCCTGGTCACGGCCAAGGAAGCCTCGCTGATCGCCGACACGGACCCCGCAGGGCGGCCGGACGCGATGAATCCGGCCGAGCTCCTCCTCGCCGCCCTCTCGGCCTGCATCATCAAAGGCGCCGAACGGGTGCTGCCGGTCCTCGGCTTCGCCCTGCGCGGCATCGAAGTGCGCCTGCATGCGGTCCGCCAGGACAGCCCGCCGAAACTGCTCTCCATCGATTACGTGATCACGGTCGACACGGACGAACCCGACTCGCGGCTCGAGCTTCTGCATACGAACATCCGCAAGTACGGCACGATCTCGAACACCCTGTCCTTGGCCGTTCCGATCACGGGACGGATCGTCCGGGCCTGACGTCGGTTCAGCGCAGGTCCTCGGCCGTGGCGGCGCGGTAATCGGCCAGCGAGGCGAAGAAGTCCGCCTGGGCGGACACGACCGCGAACTGGGCCTCCAACAAGGCCTGCTCGCGGATCTGCAAGGCGAGCAGATCGGTGGCGCCTTGCCGGAAGCGGGTCTGCTCGGCCTTGACGAGCAGGTCGGAGAGTTCGGCATTGCGGCGCGCGACGACGAGGAGCTCGTTCGCCGCGGCCAGCGCCGACCAGCCGTCCTTGATCTCGACGCGGATGCGGTCGCGGACGAAATAGAGGTCCTGCTCCAACCGGCGGAGTTCGGCTTCCGAGACCTGGGATCGGCCCAAGGCTTCGTTCCGCTGCAGGGGGATCCGGAATTCCAGACCGGCCCGGGCTTCGTCGCGTTCGAGGTCCTTATAAGGACCGCCGCCCTCATTGCGCGTGACCCCGAGGGTGAGGTCCAGGTTGGGCAAGGTCGCATTGCGCGCGAGCCGCAGGTCGATCTCGACCTTCGACTTGAGCAAGCGGACGCGCCGCAGTTCCGGCCGGAGCTCGGCGACGGACTCCAGCAGGGAGACGTCGCCCAGACGGGCGGGGAGTTCGGCGGCGGGCAAAGTCAGCGGGAGCCGTTCGCGCGCCGGCGTGATAGGCTGGTCGTCGGGTCCGCGGTAGAACAGGGAAAGCTCCAGCGAGGCGGCTTCGAAACGACGGCGCGCCTGGGTCACCGTAAGCTGACGGCTGACGATCAATCGTTCGTTGTCCGTGACGACGATCGGGGCGACCATGCCCTTCCTGGCCTGCTCGGTCAGCGCGGCGGCGCGGTCTTCGGCCACCTTGAGCTGCTCGCGGGCGATGGCCTCGCGGAGACCCGCGGCGACCCATTGGTAATAGGAACGCGTGGCGGCGCGGACGATGTCGAGCTTCTGGCGCTGGATGAAGGGATCGGCCAGATCCAGGTCGAGACGGGCCTTCTGCAATTCCGCCCGCTGCCGGTCGATCGGACCGTCGCGCAGGAGATTGAAACGCAGGCCGGCCCGGAACTCGCCGTCGCGCTGCGTGCGCTCCTTGTCGTAATCCGCGAGCAGGCCGCTGCTGCGGCGATAACCGGCGAAGACGTTGCCGCCCCAGAAAGGCAGACGCTGGTCGAGGGAGACGTCGCCCGAAGACCCGTCGTAGTAGCCCTTGGGCGCGATGCCGGCGCGCAGCGAGAAGCCGAGATCGAAGGCGCCTTCGGCCTGCCGCAGCCGGCCGGCCGCCACGTCCTGCTCGATCAGGGCGATGAGCATCGGAGGATAGCGGTTACGGACCGAATCGAGCAGCTCGGGCAGCGCCAAGGGCTCGGCCGCGCCCAGCAGCGCCGACCAACAGGCGATGAAGGCGAGGAGCCTCACTTCTTGCCGCCCTCCTTGCCGGATGCGCCCATGTCGACGACCGGCGGGAAGCCGTTGAGTTGACGCCAGATCTCCTTCCAGAGCGGAACCTGCTGCAGCAGCACCCAGCCGTTGGCGCGGACGCCTTGCCGAAGCCAGCGGTTACCCGGCCAGGGAGACTCGGTCTTCTTTCCGTCGATGACGACGGTGTCCACCGCCGGCGCGATGACGACGCGGAACTTGCCCGAGGGGTCGCCGGCCGCGTCCACGAAGACGACTTCGCCCCCGAACGTGCCGATGGCGATGCTCGGCCAGCCGACGAACTGGATCGCCGGCCAGCCTTCGAACTGGAGTCGCACGGGGCTGCCGGGGATGACGGTCCCGTCCGGCTTGGTGACGCGCGATTGCAGCAAGGGCATGTCATTGCCTTCGAGCCAGATCTCGACGAAACGGCTGTCGGTCTCGGGGATGACGACGCAGATCGGCGAACCCGGACGAAGGTAGGTGCCGTCGGTCGCCTGGACGGACAGCACGATGCCGTCCCGCGGGGCGCGCACGAGCTGGCGCTGATTCTGGCTGATCTGGACGTCCAGGACGCCCTCGTCGCGCTCGACGGAGGCCAAATCCGATTGGGCCGAACCACGCTGGGCGCGGACGCCCGCGATGGTCGCGCTGAATTCGCTCTCGGTCCGACCCAGCGTGGCTTCGGCGGCGAGCAGCGACGAGGCGGTGCTGTCACGGGATTGGATCGCCAGTTCGTAGTCGCGGACCGACACCAACCCGCCCTCCTTGAGCTCCTTGGTGCGGGTGAAGTTCAGGGCCGCGGTCTCGGCGGCGATCTTTTCCGCGACGACACGCTGCCGGGCGGCGTCCACCGACTGGCCGCGGGCGAGCTCGAGCTGACGGACCTGGAGATCGAGGTCCTCGATACGGCGGGCGGTGGCGGCACGACGATCAGCCAGCGAGGCGCGCTGGGCCTTCAGGTTCGCGAGAAGGTTCGGATCATTGTCCTGCAGCTCGGCGAGCACCTCACCCGACTTGACGCGCTGGCCTTCGACGACATGCATGCGTCGGACGAGGCCCGCGACCGGGGCCTCGACGTTGACCCGCCGCTCCAGGGGATCGAAAGCGATGACCTTGCCTGACCCCTGGACGAACTGCTGCCAGGGCAGGAACCAGATTCCGAGGACGACGAAGGCGAAAGCGACGGCGCAGAGCCGCGACACCAGCCGCACGCGGAAGGAAGAGCCGGCGAGCATCAGCGCGGGCAGCTGACCCCGCAGAGGGATGGCCGAATGATGGTCGGAGTTGCTCATGCCTTGGAGGATTCGAGGGTGATCACGCGCGGGCAGCGGGAGAGCAGCTGCGGATCGCGGGTCGCCAGCAGGAGCGTCCAGGAACGACCGGGCGCCATGACGAGGTCGGCCATCAGGCTGGAGTTCTCCGGGTCCATGCCGTCGAGGAATTCATCGATGATGAGCAGCCGCGGGCGATGGATGAGCGCGCGGGCGATGAGGAGACGGTTCCGCTGGCGGCTGGAAAGCGGCAGGCCGCCGGTGACGAGCGGTGTCGCGACCCCGCCGGGCATGGCCAGCACGTCTTCCAGGAGGCCGACCTCCTTGAGCGCCGACTGGATCTGACCGATGGTGATGTCCGTCCGGCCGAGCCGGAGATTATCCAGCAGGCTCGCGGTGAGGATGTCCTGCGATCGCAGGAGCATCACCTGGCAGCGGTAAGCCTCCAAGTCCCAGGAGCGGAGGTCGAGTCCGTCCACGAAGATCTCCCCCGAGGTCGGGATGCGCATGGCCGCGACCAGGTCGAGCAAGGTGCTGCAGCCGCTGCCCTGCGGGCCGCCCAAGGCCACCCGCTCTCCCGGCCGGACGGTGACGTTCATCCCGCGGAGAATCTCGCGTCCGCCCGCGTACGAAAAACCGGTGCCCCGCAATTCGAGCGAGACGCCGGCGGGGTCTCCGGCCGGGACTTCCCCGCCTTCGCGGTCAGTCTCGAGATCGACGAGGTGTCCGAGCTTGTCCACGGCCGCGAGCGCGTCGTACCAGGCTTCGAACTGCTTGCCGAGCTTGGCGACCGAGGCCACCACGGTGCCCACGATGAGTTCGCTGGCGACCAGCTGACCCAAGGTCAGCTGCTGGCTCAGGACCAAGGTGCCGCCGACGATGAGGAGGGCCGCCGTGGCCAGGACCTCGAGGGTGAGCAGTCCGATGATCTGGCGCATGAGCACCCGGAAGTGCCAGGCGCGCGCCTCAAGGTAATTCCGGGCGAGCTCATCCGTCTTGGTGCCCGCCAGGGTCAGGCCCGAAGGACCCTTGAAGAGGCGGGGATAATGGGCGATCTCCTCCAGCCAGCCGACGGCGGCGTATTTGCTGCGCGATTCGGCGAGGGTCGACGAGATCGCGCCGCGGCCGAGGACGAAGACCACGAACGCGAGCCCCGCGATGATGGCGATCATGTAGATCAGCAGGAAGGGATGATAGAAGCCCAGCACCAGCAGGCCGACGAACGCGCCGACCACGATATTGATGCCGTTGAGCAGCAGGGTCGCCGAACTTTTCTGGACCGTCACGACGTCGAGGAAGCGGTTCACCATCTCCGGAGCGTGGATGCCGTCGAGGGCCTCCGCCTTCACCCGCGGCAGGCGCCAGGCCATGTCGGCCGCGAGCCGCACGAAGATCCGGCGTTGGATGTTCTCGGCCACGATCACCTGCAGGGCCCGGATGACGGCCGAAAGCAGCAGACAGCCGCTCAACGCCAAGGTGATGAAGATCAGCGCCTGCTGGAACGGCGTGGATTGCGTGCCGAAGGCGAGGTTACCGACGAGCCCGTTGACCGCGAGCGGCAAGGCCAGATAGAGCACCCCGGTGACGAGGCTGAAGATGAGGATGGTGACGATGTCGGCGGTCTCGGGCCGCATCAGGCCGAGGAAGCGGCTGACCGGGGTCGCATGATGCCCGTGGCCGTGATGGTGAGCGTCCTCCGGCAGTTTGCCGCGCAGGCCGTCGGCGGGCATGGCCGGAGAGACGAAGGCGACTTCGACTTCTTCCTGGGCCGAAGCCAGCCCGAGCTGGGCGACCAGCGTGCTCCGCGTGACGACCGTGGTCGTCTCGTCCCCGTCGAAGTTCGCGAGACGCTCGCGGAAGAGCCCTCCCCCGACCACGACCTTCCAGCCTGACTGCTGGGTGAAGATCACCAAGGGCAAGGAGTCCCTTGCCTGCCAGAGGGCGGAGGCAAGAGGCATCCGACAGATGCTGAACTTAAGACCTGCCGCGGGCGCCGAGGCCGCCACCCGCTCCAAGGGCTCCTCGTCGAGGTGACCGGCCAAGACCCCGGCGACCCGGGCGGAATCAGGCGCGAGGGCGGCCTGCCGCGCGAGATAACAGAGGAGCGATAACTCAAGGTCGGGACGACTGCCCGAACCGGGTGTTAATGCCGAAGAACCTGTGCTGTCCTTAGAGTCTGACATCGCTTGGTGAAATCTCGCTTTAAGCGAGAATACGCAAACCAAACTTGGCGAAAAACCACCCGCCCAGGCGGTCAACATTAAGCATGCCACTTAGGCTATGACCTCCATAGGGAAGCCATGCTATGCCTGTCTGACCAGCGACCCCGGGCACCCCCCCTTGCGGCAACCTTTATCAGCGGCGAAGGAAGCGCGCGGCCAGGACGATCACGACCAAGGCCAGCGACTGCGCTCCCAAGAACGGCAGGACATCAGCCGGACGGATGCCGACGAAGGTGTCCGTCCAAGCGCGCGCCACGGTGACGGCGGGATTGGCGAAGAAGGTCGAAGCCGTCGCCCAATAGCCGGCCAGGACGGTCAGCGCCACGTAAGCGGGCAGTTTCACGTCTCCGCGCGCCGACGCCATGCGCACGAGACCAAGCAAGAGCAAGGTCGCCAGGAACTCGCTCCAGAGGAGCGCGCCGCCGGCGCGAGGCTTCGTCGCCACCTGCAAGACCATCTGGCCGAACATCAGGTGGACGGCCCAGACCCCGGCCAACGCGCCGCCGACCTGCGCGCCGAGATAAGCCATGAGACGGCCAGGTGACAATTTGCCGTCGAATGCCTCCATCAGGCTGACGAGCGGATTGAGGTGCGCGCCCGACACCGGACCAAGCAAGGACAAGATGACGTAAAGCGCGGCGGCCGTGGCGAGGCTGTTGGCCAGCAAGGCGACCGCGGCATTACCCGCCGCAAGCGACTCGCCCATGATGCCGGAGCCGGTCACGGCCAGCAGCAGCAAGGCGCTGCCGAGGAACTCGGCGGCGGTGGCGCGACCCGCGCTCACCGGACGGAGCCTTCCTTCAGCCCTGCCGCGTAAGCTTCGAAGACGAGCCGGATCTCATCACGCACGCGGCGGAACTCCGCGCGGATCTCTTCGGGCGTGCCCGTGGCATGCGCCGGATCGCTGAAGCCCCAATGATGCCGGTTCACCTGGCCGGGGAAGACCGGGCAGACCTGATCGGCATTACCGCACACGGTGACGACGGTGGTCACGGGGACTTCCAGGAACTCGGAGAGGTGCTTTGAACGATGGGCGGAAGCATCCAGGCCGATCTCTTTCAAGACTTCGAGGGCCATGGGATGGACATAGCCCGCCGGCTTGGAACCGGCGCTGGCGACGTCGACCAGGCCGCCGACGGCGCGGCGCAGGATGGCCTCGGCGAGGTGGCTCCGGCAGGAATTGCCGGTGCAGAGGATGAGGATGAGAGGTTTGCTCATGGGAGGAAAATCAGCAGCAACCGCCGCCGGGCTGGCAGGCCTTGGGCAGGCAGACGTCGGGGGCGAGGCAGTCGGCCTTCTTGGCCTGCAGCAGGAAGATCCGCTCGGCGCCCTCGACGACCGTGCCGATGACGGGGAACAGGGTCAGCAGCGGGAAGTCGAACTCGACCTCGACCGGCAGGGCCGTCGAACCGACGAGCTCGGCGCCGCGGGCGAGCACCTGCAGCGCCTTCGCGCAGCCGACCCGATGGTCGGTGTCGTCCGCGGTCCAGAGCTGGAGCCGGGCCGAGACGTCGGTGCGGATCGTGCCCCCGCAGTCGATGAAGCGCTTCTCGACGCGCGCCACCTCGGTGAGGTGCAGGTGGATCGGCGTCAGGCCGCCGGTCGGCAGGCGGAAACGCAGCCCCAGTCTGGGGTCGATGGCCAGGGCCGCGGTGAATTCGGCCAGGGACATCGGCGCCGGGGTCAGGGATTGCATATGCTTAGACATATGTATGCTGGGGCGCATGCCCGGAGTCAAGCGCCCAAGCCCGCCCCCGAACATGGCCCGCCTCTGCCTCGGGCTCTCCGACCCGACCCGCCTGCGCCTGCTGGCTCGCCTCGGCCGCGACGAAGTCTGCGTGTGCGACCTGCAGACCCACGTCGGCCGCGATCAGCCGACGGTGTCGCGCCACCTCGCGATGCTCAAGAAATGCGGGCTGGTCACGAGCCGCAAGGAAGGCCGGTGGTGCCATTACCGACGCACCGCCCTGCCCTCCGCCCAGGCGCGACTGGTCGACCTCGCCGCGCCCCCGGCGCGACGCGGCAAGGCCCGCTGCTGCCGCTGAGCCGCCTCAGGCGGAAAGCGATTTGGCCTCGGCGATGAGATGCGCGCGGAAGGCGGCCGCCAACGGCGATAGTTTCCGGCCCGCCGGGTGGACGATCTGCCAGCTGGACTGCAACGGGAAGCCCACGACATCCAGCGTCACGACGCCCGGGTGCGCGCCCGTCTTGTTCGCATGCGTCGAGACGACCGCCAGGCCCATGCCGCCGGCCACGGCTTCGAGGATGGCCTCGTTGCTGCCGAGCTCGAACCGAGCGTCGAAAGCGCACTTCTGCTGGCGGCAGAATTCCTCGACCGCCAGGCGGGTGCCCGAACCGCGTTCGCGCGAGATGAAGCGGAAGCCGGCGAGGTCTTCGGGGCGGAGATTGGCGCGACGGGCTAGCGGGTGGGCCCGCGGGGCGACGACCACCAGCGGATTCGGCATGAACGCGGTGCAGGTCAGCGAGAGGTCCGTCGGCGGACGCGACATGATGTAGAGGTCGTCCAGGTTCTGGCGCAGCCGGTCGATGATGCCGTCGCGGTTGAGCAGCTCCATCGAGGCCTCCACCCCGGGACGCGCCTGGCAGAAAGAGCCGAGGATGCGCGGGGCGAAGTACTGGGCGGTGTTGACCATCGAGACCTTGAGCAGGCCGCTTTCGCCCCCGCGCAAAGCTTGGATGCTCTGCTCAAAGGATTCCCACTCGGCCTGGACGCCTTGCGCCGCCTTGGCGAGTTCCCGGCCGGCCTCGGTCAGGAAGACCTTACGGCCGATCACCTCATAGAGCGGCATCCCGACGGCTTCGGATAATTCTTTCAGATGCACCGAGGCGGTCGGCTGCGTGATCTGGGCATCCTTGGCCGCGCCGCTGATGCTGCCGGTGGAGACCATGGAGCGGAAGAGCTGGAGCTGACGAAAGGTAACGTTCATAGTTAAAATGCTATAGTTAGTATTTTTAAAATAGTATTTAGTCAATCAATGAAACCATCCAATTCAAGCCCTTATGCAAAAACTTCTCGATCCCACCCTGCTCTTCTTCGCGTTCGGCATGTTCGCGGGCATCGTGCGCTCCAACCTCGAGATTCCCGCGCAGGCCTCCAAGATGCTCTGCCAGCTGCTGCTGATCGCGCTCGGACTCAAAGGCGGCTTCGCCTTGGCGAAATCGGGCTTCGACCAGAACGTCCTCACGAGCCTCGGCTGCGCCATCCTGCTGGCGACGCTGGTCCCGATCATCGGCTACTTCCTGCTTCGTAAGATCCTGCCCGCGTTCGACGCGGTGGGGATGGCGGCGAGCTACGGCTCGGTCAGCGCGGTGGCGTTCATCGCCGCGACCCAGCGCCTGGAAGACGCCGGCGTGCCCTTCGGCGGCCATATGTCCGCCGCGATGGCCATCATGGAGTCGCCCGCGATCATCCTCGCGGTGGTCGCCGCCGGCTTCCTCCGCAACGCCGGAACTTCGGCCGGACCGGCCACCACGCTCCGGCCGGGCAAGGTGCTGCACGAATCGCTGACCGACGGCACCCAGCTGCTGCTGCTCGGTTCGATGGTCATCGGCTACGTGACCGCCGAACCCGGCCGCACGGCCCTCCAACCTCTCTTCATCGACCTGTTCAAATGCGTGCTGGCGCTGTTCCTCCTGGACATGGGCCTGATGGTCGCCCGCAACCTCGGCAAACTTTCCGGCGGCCAAGCCCCCGTGCTCATCTACGCGCTGCTGTCTCCGTTCGCGCACGCCGCCCTCGCCCTCGGGG
>JBDKKH010000244.1:0-3413 GCA_039796215.1 Verrucomicrobiota bacterium | reverse complement strand
CGGACCTAAGTAAGGGCTAATAGGCCCGTAGGCTCAGGAAATCAGCCCGGCGCCCCCGGGCTTTTTTGTGCCTGACCACGCGGAGTCCCCTTGCGGCAGGCTTCGCTGCAGAACCTGACCTCGTCCCAGCAGCGCGCCCACTTCTTGCGCCAGCTGAAGGGCCGCTGACACGCCGGACAGGTCTTGGCCGGAAGGTCCTCTTTCTTGACGCCGCGCATCCTCCGCAGGGAGTCAGGGATGGTCTGCTGAGCAAACCGGAGCCGCGGATTGTGACCCGATGCATAGGACAGCACGTGGTGCTGTCCCTACCTTGAGATCCCGTTTGCCATTCGGTGGGTAAGCCTTCCCTTGCGCTCGTGGCCCACACCGTCCGTCTCATCCTCGGCGACCAGCTCAACCCGGAGCATTCCTGGTTCGGCCGGAAAGACGCGTCGGTGACCTACGTGCTGATGGAGGTCCGCTCCGAGACGGATTACGTGGTGCACCACGCCCAGAAGGTCATCGCGATCTTCGCCGGGATGCGCCGGATGGCGGAGCTTCTGACCAAGCAAGGTCATCAGGTCCGTTACTTCCGGTTAGGGGATAAGGATAACCGCCAGAATTTCGGGGAGAACCTGAAACGGGTCTTCAAGGAGACCAAGGCCGTCCGGTTCGAATACCAGGAGCCCGACGAGTGGCGCTTAGACCAAGACCTGCGCGCCTTCGCTCAGGAATGCGGGCTGCCCACGGCCTGCGTCAGCTCGGAGCACTTCCTCGACGGCCGCGGCGGCGTGGCCGGTCATTTCCAGAAGGACGCGAAGCGCTGGCTGATGGAGTCGTATTATCGGCGGATGCGCGTGCGGACGCGCCTGCTCCTCGAGGAGGACGGCACGCCAGCCGGGGGGGAATGGAATTACGACAAAGAGAACCGTAAGCCGTGGAAGGGCGCGCCACCTCCGCCCAGGCCCTGGGACGTGGCCCATGACCACACGAAGATCTGGGACGAGATCCAGGCCGCGGGGGTGAAGACGATGGGCAAGCCCTGCGCGCAGTCCTTCCCGTGGCCGGCCGACCGCCCGGAGGCGCTGCGTCAGCTGGAGGCCTTCATCGAGCGCGGCCTGCCGGAGTTCGGTGATTACGAGGACGCGATGCATACGTCGTCCGACCGCCTTTTCCATTCGCGTCTTTCGTTCGCGCTGAACGTGAAGCTGCTGTCGCCGATGGAAGTCGCCCAAGCCGCGGCGGACGCCCATGCGCGCGATCCGCGGCGTCATCCGCTGGCGGCCACCGAAGGCTTCGTGCGCCAGATCATCGGTTGGCGCGAATACATCCGCGGGGTCTACTGGGCCAAGATGCCCGGCTACGCCGATGCCAACGGCCTCGGCCATACGTTGTCGCTGCCGTCTTGGTTCTGGACGGGCAAAGTAAAGATGAACTGCCTCCGGCATTCCGTCGGGCAGTCGCTCGACACGGCCTATGCGCACCACATCCAGCGCCTGATGGTCATCGGTTCGTTCTGCCTGACCGCCGGCGTGGATCCCGCCGAAGTCGAACGCTGGTACCTAGGCGTTTATATCGACGCCTTCCAATGGGTCGAACTGCCCAACGTGATCGGGATGAGCCAGCACGCCGACGGGGGTTTCCTGGCCAGCAAGCCTTACTGCTGCGCCGCCAGCTACGTCTCCAAGATGTCGAACTACTGCGGCGGTTGTCCTTACGACCCCAAGGACCGCACGGGCCCGCTGGCTTGTCCGTTGAACGCGCTCTATTGGGATTTCTGGCTGCGGCACCAGGAACGCTTCCTCAACAATCCGCGGATCGGCATGGCCGTACGCCAGGCGGCCAACATGTCGCCCGCCGAGCAGGCCGCGGTCAGGAAGAAAGCCGCGGAGCTTCGGGAATCGATCGAGGAGCTTTAAGAATAGAGGACTGGTTGGAGCACTGCGTTGAGGCCTGAATTGATCCAGGACCCAGTCCGCATCCGCTCTCCGGTTTCCCTTTGATCGCAGGTAATTCCGCCACCCGCCACCTGGGGCTGCCACCCGCCACCTGAAACGGGGGTGTCGCCGCCCTTACTTCTTCGCCGCCTTCTTCTTGCCCCAGCCGCCCGCGGGAGCGGGGTCGACGCCCGGGAGCGGGAAGTCCCGGCTCGGATTCCGGGCGGCGGCCATCTTGGCCTCGAGTGCCTTCACGACCTCGGGATGTTTGGCGGCGAGGTCGGTCGTTTCGTGGGGGTCCGTCGAGAGGTCGTAGAGCTGGGTGACCGGCGCGTTTCCGGCCATCGCCGACTCGGTCATCTCGGTGCGGATCGCCTTCCATTTACCGTCCCAGATGGCTTGCTGCCCTCCGTAGCCGGGGAACTCGCGGTAGAGCGGAGTGGCGCGCGGGGCGTCGGCGCCTTTGAGCGTCGCGACGAGGCTTTCGCGGCTGATCTCCGCAGCGAGCGCCGGCTTGCTTCCCGAGAGTTCGACGAAGGTGAGCAGCCAGTCTTCGAAGCCGGAGATGCGGCTTGATCGCGTGCCGGCCTTGATGCCCGCAGGCCAGCGCGCCACGGTGGGTTCGCGGACGCCGCCTTCGTGCAGCGAGCCCTTGGCTCCGCGCAGGCCGCCCGACGAGGTGAAGTAGCGCGTATCCACGCCGCCAGCGTCATGCGTCGCGCCGTTGTCCCCGGTGAAGACGATGAGGGTGTTGTCGGCCACGCCGGCCTTTTCCAGCGCGGCGACGAGCCGGCCGACTTCCTTGTCGAGGCGCGAGATCATCGCCGCATAGGTGGTCCGCGGGGTGCGGTTCGGGCTGTAGCCGCCTTTGCGCGGGGCGTAGGGTCCGGCTTCGGTGATGACGCCTTCGTACGGCTTCAGTTCTTCGGCCGGGACCTGCAAAGCCACGTGCGGCAGCGGCGAGGCGTAGTAGAGGAAGAAGGGCTTGTCCTTGTGCGCGGCGATGAAGGCTTCGGCGCCCGCGATGGTCCGGTCGCCCAGGAAATCCTTCCCGATGAAAGCGGCGTAGGCTTTGGGGTCCTTCGGATCGGCGTCGGCAGGGAAGACCGCATGGCCAGGCACGCCGTCCGGACCGTTGTCCAGCGGGACCTTCCGCCCGTCGTCCCACATGAACGCGGGGTAGTGGCTGTGCGCGATCGATTGGCTGGTGACGCCAAGGAAACGTTCGAAGCCCTGCTTCAGCGGGTTGCCGGTGGAATCGAAGCCGCCCATGCCCCATTTGCCGAAGGCGCCGGTGGCGTAGCCGGCCGACTTCAGCAAGGCGGGCAGGGTCGTGATGCCGGCAGGAAGGGGCGTCTGCTCCCGGTCTGCGAAATCGCGGTTGTCCCGCGTGGGGGCTTGCCCGGGATGACGTCCCGTCATGAGCACGGTGCGCGACGGCGCGCAGACGGCGTTGCCGCAGTAATGCCGCTCCAGGACCATGCCTTCGCGGGCCAG
>JBDKKH010000243.1:0-4093 GCA_039796215.1 Verrucomicrobiota bacterium | reverse complement strand
GCGTGCCGCTATCGAGGCCTTTGGCGAGGACGGTTTTGGAGATGCGGTCTGGGTTTTCGAGCACGTCTTTATAGGTGGTGGAGGAGCCGATGCTGGTGACGATGCCTTCGCCGACGCGGGCGATGATGGTCTCCTCCTGCGCGCCGCCGACGAAGCGGTCGAGATTGGTGCGCACGGTGACGCGGGCCTTGACCTTGACCTGGATGCCGTCCTTGGCGACGGCGTCGATCGTGGTGCGGCCGCTGCTCGGGTTAGGGCAGTCGATCACCTTGGGGCTGACCGAGGTGAGCACGGCCTCGAGGACGGACTTGTTCGTGCCGCGGGTGGCGATGTCGATGGCGCAGGCGCGGTTCCAGTCGAGGTGCAGGCCGGCCTTCTGCGCCGCGATCAGGGCCTGGACGGTCTGCACGATGTTGCCGCCGGCGAGGTAGTGGGCGTCGATCTTCTCCACGTCGACGGTGAGGCCGGCCTTGGTCGCGGCGATCTTGGCGTCGACGATGACGCTGTAAGGCACGCCGCGCAGGCGCATGCCGACGAGGTCGAAGATGCCGACCTCCGCCCCGGCGAGGCGGGCGCGCACCCACACGGCGAGGAAGGAGAGCAGGAAGAGGACGAGCAGGAGCAGGGCGCCGGCGGCGACCCAGATGACGAGGGCGGGGATTTCCATGGTGAAAGCGAAAAGGGTCAGCGGGCCCGGCGGACGGTGACGCGGCCGGCCCCGGCCTCGGTGACGACGACCGCCGAGCCTCGTTCGACGAAACCGTCAGCCGAGAAGGCCTCGAGCAACGCGCCGTCGACCTCGACCGTGCCCGAGGGCGCGAGCACGGTGACGGCCTTGCCGGCCTTGCCGACATACCCGGCGAAACCCGCGGCGGCGGGCACGGCGGCGTCTGCGTTGCTGGTGACGTTGATCATCGAACGGCCGACGGCGGTGGCGGGAAGCAGGCGGCGGAACGCGAAGAACTCCAAGGCCAGAGCCACGAGGAAGAACGCGCTGAAGCCGACGCAGGTCCCGACGCCCGCTTCGGCGGAAAGGTAGATGCCGGCGAAAGAAACGACCGCGCCGGCGAAGCCTAGGAAGACGGTGGGGAGGAAAAATTCCGCGGCGATCAGGATCAGGCCGGCCAGAAGCAGTCCGGCGGGCAGGAGCAGGGGAACCTCGTTCATGCCCACACGATGGCCTCGGCCCGGTCGCCTTTCCACCCTTTTCCAGAAGCTCCGATGATAATCCGGCGTCCGGTTCATAGCCTCAGCCGACGGGGGCGAGGCTTGCGGGCAAGCATGGGGGAGCCTAGCGTGCGCGCATGCCCAAGAAACCGACCGCCCCCCGTCGTTCCGCCGTCAAGGAGGCTCACCACGTCCTTGAGGATGCCCTGCGTAAGGCCGGCGAAGGCCGGACCGGAGATCGCGCGGCGGCCCACGGGGTCGTGGCCAAATCGCTCGGGATCTCGGCATCCATGCTCTACAAGTGGCGGGAGCCAGCGGACCAAGGCAGCGGCCAGCCCAACCCCTTGCACCGGACGGCCCAGCTCATCCAGGCCACGGGCGACACGCGCATCGTCGACTGGCTCGCCCAGAAAGCCGGCGGCCACTTCACCCCGACGGAAGCCGCCGCGCCCGCCGCGGCCCTCGATCAGGCCGCGAACGGCCTCGTCCGCGAATTCGGCCTGCTGATCGCCGACCTCGCCGAGGCGAGCGCCGACCAGCGCATGACGCCCGACGAGACCCAGCGTCTGCGCGAAAGCTGGAACCGGATCCGCCAGCGGACCGAGACGTTCGTGCGCCGCTGCGAAAAGGGCGAATACGGGTCCGCCCCCTGAGTGTTTACGCTTTCCCTGCCCCGCCAAAAAGGTAACCAGCAAGCATGGCCGATTTCACCATCCGCTGCTACGGCGACCCGGTCCTCCGGGCCGTAGGCGAACCCGTGAAAGAGTTCGGCGCGCCGCTGCGCTCGCTGGGCGAAGCCATGCTCCGCGCGATGAAGACGGCCAAGGGCATCGGCCTGGCCGCGCCGCAGGTCGGCCTCTCGCTGCAGCTCTTCGTGATGGACGTGCGCGACGAGGAGCACCGCCCGGTGCTCGACGGCAAGGCGTGCGACGCCGAGGACATCATGCCGATGCTGCTCGCCAACGCCGAGGTGACCATTCCGGCCGGCGTCCCCGAGACCTATGTCGAAGGCTGCCTCTCCTTTCCCGGCGTGACCGGCGACGTCGACCGGGTCGAACGGGCCATCGTGCGCTTCCGCGACGCCGACGGGGCTCCGCACGTCCTCGAGTGCGCCGGCCTGCTGGCGCGCTGCGTCCAGCACGAGCATGACCATTGCCAAGGCGTGCTGTTCATCGACCGCATGACCCGCGCGCATCAGCTCCTCACGGCCGCGAAGGTGAAGAAGCTCAAGCGGACGACCACCGCCGAACTCAAGGCCGCCCGCAAGGCGTCCTGATCACTTCTCGCCCGCAGGCGGGAACTTGACCGTCAGCCGGCCCACCTCGACCGCGGCGCCGTTCGCCGGCACGCTCGCGATGTCATAAGCAAGCTCCACGCCGGCCGGGACCCGAAGCGTGGCGCGCCACTTGGCGACCAGCGTCTCGGCCGGCGCGAGGCCGGCTCCCGCGACGATCACGAAGTAAGGCGTCGCGGTGATGCCGAGCCTGGATTGCGTGACGCTGAAATGGGCGAGGAAAGCGGAGCCGACCGGATGGCTGCCGGCGGCGAAGCCGCAGACCTGCTCCCCGGCGGCGACCGGACGCGCAAGGAGTCTTTTCTCATCGCGGAAGACCGCGACGCAGGCGGTCGCCGGCGCGGAGCCGCCGCGCAGGTCGACGAACGCGGCTTCGGAGGCCAGCAGACGAAGCGTGGAGGCGTCGGCCAGACGGAGGAAAAGCACCGCGCGCGCGCCGTCGGGCGACAACGCGTAAGCCTCGGCCCAGATGACCGCTTCCTGGCCGGAGACGTCCACCGGGGCGAGCCCCTTGGACAAGGCGAACCTGGCGGTCGGCCCGGACGGCGGGACGTAGGCGTAGCCCGGTTCCGGGACGGGCTCATGCGCATTGGGGCCGGCCTTGTTCCAAGCGGCGCGGACCTGCGCGGTCAGCGCGGCGGGACGATCCAACACGCCCTCGGCGGAAAGGGACAGCGAGCCGACGACGTGCGTCTTCTTGAAGCCGGCGGCGGCGGCCTGCTTCTGCAGACGACCCGCCGCCTCAGCCAAGGCCAAGGGAAGCGCCTGCGGGGCGAGGCTCACCTGGAGCTCGAGCGGCTTGCTGAGGTTCGCGACCCGCTGGGCGGCGATGAGCCGCAGGCGCCTGACGGAAGGCATGGCCTGCTGGATCTGCGCGTTGCCTTGATCGATGATCTTCTGGGCCCGGAGACGGATCTTCTCCGGAGATTCGGCCAGCTCGCCGAGCTTGCCCAGCTTGCTGGAATTGGCCGCGCTCAGGCTCGTCGCCATGATGCTCTGGCCCTGCTTCAGCCGGGTCTCACCCTGGGCGACGGCCTGCATGGCGCCATGCCACTCCGTCAACTCGGGCGGACGCAGCTGCCCGACCACCTCGACATCCGTCAGGACCGGCAGCGAGGGAGCCTCGCCGGCGGCCAGGAAGAGGAGAGAGGCGAAGAGAAAACCCATCGGGGGTCAGTTCTCGTCGAACTTCCGGGCGAAGAGAGCGTCCATCTCCGTCAGCAACGCGGCCCCGTCCTTGCCGCGTACGGAAAAGCGGAGCTTCGAGCCCTGGCCGGCCGCCAGCATCATGAGGCCCATGATACTCTTGCCGTTCACGGATTCGTCGTCCTTGGAGACCGTGATCTCGACGTCGGGATAGCGGTTGGCGAGCCGGACGATCTGGGCGGCCGGGCGGGTGTGGATACCCATTCGGTTCAGCACAGTGAATTCGCGGGCCACAGCCTCGGGGGTTTCTTCCATATAGAGTGGGGGAGCCAGGGGTCTCGACCTAGGCTAAAGGAAAAGGGAGGGGGGGCGCACGGCGGGTCAAGGCAAATTGAGCCGACGGGAGGGGACGCTTGACCTTCGTCAACAGTCCCCTCCAATCAACCCAAACCAACCACCGTGGCCAAGCCTGCCGTCCTTACCCAT
>JBDKKH010000242.1:0-8222 GCA_039796215.1 Verrucomicrobiota bacterium | reverse complement strand
GCCGAAGACGAGGACGGCGCCTCCTTCCGCAAGATCGGCCTGCACCGCTACGCCCGCAAGGTCGCCCTCCCCGGCCGCGGCGACAAGATCGCCATCGTCTACGCCGAAGGGGAGATCGTGGACGGCTGGGGCAGCCCCTCCGAGGCGGGCGGCGACCGTCTGGCGCACGACCTGCGCGCGATCCGAAGCGACAAACAGTTCAAAGCCGTCGTCATTCGCGTGAACAGCCCCGGAGGCTCGGCGTTCGCCAGCGACGTGGTCGCCCGCGAGGTCGGCCTGCTCAACAAGCAGGGCGTGCCGGTCGTCGTCTCGATGGGCGACGTGGCCGCCAGCGGTGGCTATTACATCGCGGCGCGGGCCAACGTGATCTTCGCCGACCCGGCGACCATCACGGGCTCCATCGGCGTCTTCGGCCTGCATCTGAACTACGGAGATCTCGCCGGTAAGATCCGCCTGGGCACGGACGGCGTCAAGACGGCCCGCTACGCCGACCTGATGGCCGAGCACCGGCCGGCCACCGCCGCCGAACTGGCGATCGTGCAGACTTCCGTCGACGAGATCTACGAGGACTTCCTCCGCGTCGTCGCCGAAGGACGCGGACTCAAGCGCGATGGCGTGCATGAGATCGCCCAAGGTCGCGTCTGGCTCGGGGAGGACGCCCGCGGCCTGAAGCTCGTCGACAAGTTCGGCGGACTGCGGGATGCGCTCCAGGAAGCGAAGAAGCTGGCCAAGGCCGATACCGTGGAATGGGTCCAGGTGCCCTCGCTGCATGCGGGCCGGGAGAACTTCCTGCAGCAGCTGCTCGGCGGGGATGACGACGAATCGCCGCTCTTCGCCAAAGCATCCGCGGACCCCGCCAAGGATTTCCTCCGGGCCAACGCTCGGTGGCTGCGCGCCCTGCGCAGCCTGAACGACCCGCGCGGCGTCTACCTCACCTGCCCGATCACCGCGCCGCGACCCTGAGCCGCGGTTCAGGGCTTGCGGGGCATCTGCGCCCGGGCCTCAGGCAACCATGCCTGCAACTGCCTGACGCGCGTGGCGTCTGACGGATGCGTCGACAGGAACTCGGGGGGCTTGGCGCCGCCGGCCTGCCCGAAACGTGTCCAGAAAGCAGGCGCCGCCGCGGGGTCGTAACCGGCCCGGGCCATGAAGAGCAGGCCGAGGCGATCGGACTCCGATTCGTGGCTCCGGCTGAAAGGCAGCAGGATGCCATACTGCGCACCGACGCCGACGGCGGCCATCCAGGCGGCCCGCGTCTTGGCGGACGTATTGCGCGTCGCTTCGTCGGCCACCGCGGCCGCGACGGCCACGCCGACGACCTGGGAGACGCGTTCGGCGCCATGCCGGCAGATGACGTGGGCGATCTCATGGCCCATGACGACGGCGATGTCGTCATCGGTCGGCATGAAGGCGAACATGCCCGTATGGAAACCGATCTTCCCGCCGGGCATGGCGAAGGCGTTCGGCGACTTGTCGTCGATGATGGCGAACTCCCAGCGCGAGGCCGGCGGGAGCACGCCGGCCTTGTCGTCGCGGCGCGCCGCCGCCACTATCCTGAGGCCGATCTCACGCAGTTTCGGCAGGCGAGGGTCGGCCGGGAGCTTCTTCAGCTTCGAGAACTCGGCGGCGGACAGGGAAGCCACCGACGCCTCGTCCACGAGGATGAGCTGGCTGCGGCCCGTCACGGGGGCGTGCTGGCAGCCGGCGAGGAGGAGCGCGGAGAGCAGGAGGACGGCTCGCATGCGGAGACAGCGGGTCAGCTGCGGGGTTCGCCCGGACGGGAGTCGGGGGCGTCGTCGACGTAGTATTTACGATAAGACGAATCGTAGGAATCGGTATAGGCCGAGGCCATCCGGAGGGACATCGCGTTCAGGACGACGCCGAGGAGCGGCGCCTGGGCGTCGCGCAGGCGTCCCAGGCAGGCCACCGCGTTGCGCAGGCTGACGGTGTTGTAGCGCACGACGTAGAGGACGCCGTCGACCTTCGGCATCAGATGCAAGGCGTCGGAGACCGCGCCGATGGGCGGAGAGTCGATGAAGATGCGGTCGTAACGCTCCCGCAGCCCGTCGATCATCGCGAGGAACTTCGGGTGGTTGATGACCTGCGTGGGATTCTTGCAGCTCAGGCCGACGGGCAGCACGTCGAGCCCGGGAGCCACGTCGCGCACGATGGCCTCGTCGAGCGTCATCTCGTCGTTGAACCAGCGGCTCAGGCCCGCGTCGCCGGTGAAGCCCAGCGAAGGCCCTACGTTGGGCAGGCGCAGGTCGGCGTCGATGACGAGCACCCGCTCGGAGTGCTGCGCGAAGATGAGGGCCAGGTTCGTGGCCACGAAGGTCTTGCCTTCGCTAGGTCGCGTGGAGGTCACCAGGAAGACCTTGGCCTTGGCGACCGCGGGGTTGACCTTGAGCGCCGAGTAAAGTGACCGGACCGCTTCGGTGGCGATGCGGTCCTTGTCCTGACGGGCCAGCAGAGCGCGATCGGGACCGACGACCCGGACCACCCGCGGCAGGGTGCCGATGAGCGGCAGGCCCAGCGAGCCTTCGACGTCCTTGACCGACTTGATGCGATCGTCGAGCGTGCCCAGCACGATGACGAGGACGATGCCGAAGCCGAGGCCGAGGCCGACCCCCGCGAGGGCGCTGAAGTAGTAGTTCTTGTTGATCGGCTTATCGGACACCGAAGGCTGGTCCAGGATGCGGATCGATGTGCTCGTGCCGGAGGTCGAAGAGCGCAGCTTGGCCTCCTCGTAGCTCAGCTTCATGCGGCCGAGGAATTCCTCGCTGGCGCGGATCTCCTTGTCGACGCGTTCGACCTCGACGTTGGCGGCCTGCAGACGGGAGATCTCTTCTTCCTTGGCGGCGAGGTTGCGCAGGATGGCCTCGTGCCGTGCGCGGGCGTTCTCCAACGCCGCGCGGCGGGACTTGACCGCCTGGACCACGGCTTCCTTCAGCTGGCGTTCCACCTGGTTCAGCGCTTCGCGCTCCGCGACGAGCTTGGGATGCTGGTCGGTGTAGGTCTCCATCATCTGCCCGATGCGGATGCGGGAGGAGCTGGCGGCCGACTGGGCGGCGGCGACATCCGGGTCGATGCGGATCTGCGGGATGTCCCCGATGGGCCGGCCTTCCTGCTCATAGCTGGCGATGACCCTGACCAGGATCTCGTTCTCGTCGATCTGCTTGCGCGTCTCCTCGCGGTCCCGGACGAGCACCGCGCGCTCCGCCGTCAGCGTGTTCGTATCCTTGGCGATCGAGAGGAGCTTCTGGGTCTTGATCAGGGCGTTCTTCTGCTCGTAGTGCCGGCGGACCTTGTCCTCGAGGGTCTCGATCTCGATGCGGGCCTTCTCGACCAGCGGATTGGTGACCATCAGGCGGTCGTCCTCGCTGTATTTCTGGATGGATTCGCAGAACAGCCTGGCGACCTGGCGGGCGAGGTCGCGGTTGGGATGGGTGAAATCGATATTGATGACCAGCGTCTGGCGCTGGGGATTGATGCCGCGCTGCTTGGCGAAGACCTCCTGCTCGGTCAGCGGACCGGAGAAGATGTTGCCGGCCTGATAAGGCTCGAGCACCAGCTTGCGCTCGGCGGCGGTCAGGCGCTTGGCGACGCCTTCGATGATGTTGGCGCTGCGCATCGCCTCGACGGCGGTGAAGAAGTCGTCGTTGGAGACGATCTTGAAGTTGTCTTCGACGGCCGAGCTGCCGCCGTTGAGGGTCGGAGCCAGGCGGAAGACCCGCAGCCGCCCCGTCGCGCGGTATTCCGCCGTCGTGTTGTAGGTGTTGAGCAGGGCCAGCGTGAGGAAGATCAGCGCCGCGAGCACCACCCACCAGAACCGCTCGCGCAGCATCAGCAGGTAGCCCATGAGCGGATTGGCCGAGGTCGTGCCGCCTCGCTGGGAAGCACCGTAGCCTCCGTAGCCATAACCCTGTCCGCCGGCCCCGTAGCCGCCGTAATTCCCGTAGGTGCCGTAGCCGCGCCCACCGGCGCGGTTTGCTTCGGGGGGCCTGGATTCAGGCGTAGGTTCGGGTGCGGACATGGGAAAACTCAGATGCGGCTGTCGCGGACGTAGATCTGGTCTTCGTCCTCCAGGACGAAGTCCGGCTCGTCGCCGTCGTCGATGCGCCGGACGTCCTTGGTGATCACGATGGGCGAACCGGGACGGGAACGCTTGATGGTGACTTCCGAACGGTTTCCGCGGGGCAGGACGCCGCCGGCCATCGAGAGCGCCCGCCCGAGGGTGAGCGTCTCTTCGGGCGGAATGGAGACAGGCCCGGGCTTGCCGACATAGCCGGAGACATAGACCCGTCGCTCGGCGTAGCTGACGATGGAGATCGCGACCTGGGGCTTCTTGAAGAACTGACGGAATTGGTTGGCGAGCTCGACTTGCGCCTGCGTGAGCGTGAGGCCGGCGACGGGGACGAGCTTCTTCAGGAAGGGAATGTCCACGGTGCCGTCGGAGTTGATGCGCCGCTCGATCTGCGTGTCCGGCTCGTTGATGACAAGCACGCGGATGAAGTCGCGGGGACGGAGGCGGTAACTGTTCTGCTGATCGGCCGGGTCGGCCTGCGCCGTGGGCGTGGCGACGACATAATCAGCGGGCGCCGGGCGCGGAGCCTCCGCCGCCACGGCGACCGGAGGGACGTATCGGGCCGGAGCCGACGAAGCAGCGGGAGCGGCGGAGCCGCGGCCGATCGTGAGCACGTTCTCGGGCTCGAAGGCGGCCGAACTCTGCTCCGCGCCGACCGAGGCGGCGCAGGCCGCGAGGAACAAGGCGGCGCTGCAGACGCCGAGAAGACGGGCGAGGGCGTAGGACATAGGAGAAGGGTAAGGACCAGCGGGTGGCTGGTCAACCGGTCCCGCAGGAGCCCCTGCCCTGCTTAGGCCGCCCACCATCCGCATCCCGACGCGAAAAGCGTCGGTCAGCGGAGGAGCGTCGGACCGGTCTTCGGCTTAGTAGCGGAAAGCCGCCGACAGCGAGAAGACGTTGGAGTTGAACGACGAAGTCGCGTTGGAGGCCTTGGCGTCGGTGAACGTATAACCCGCCTGGAAACTCAGGTGGGAGGTGTACTTGTAGCTGGCGCCGAGGGTGTAGATCCAGGTGTCGATGGTCGTCACCAGGCTGTTGGCGGAGACTTCCATGTCGCTCTTGCTGACCGAGAGGTTGAAATCGAGGTCTTCGGCGGCCGCGAAGGCCATGCCGTAAGAGTAGTTACGCGTGTCGATCTGGCCGTTCGTGGTCGAAGCCGAGATGTCTCGCCCCAAGGTCAGGGAGTGGCTCAGGCGTTCCGTCAGCACATGGCTCAGGCTCACCGAGTAGGAAGGGTTGGTCGACGTCGGGCCATTGTCGTAGTTGAAACGGTTGACGCCGGCGCGGATGACGCCGTTGAGCTTGCCCGATTCGGTGAGCTGACCTTTGGCGGTCAGGCCGGCGAAGTCTTTCTCGAGGCGCTGGTGGGCGAGGGCCGGACGAGGGGTGGCGTTGGAGTCAAAATAAGGTGCGGCCGAGTAGTCGGTGACATCGTGCTGCAGGGCGAGGCCGAAGCTGAGCTTCTCGAAGGCCTGGAAGTCGAAGCTCAGGGGCATCGACTGCGTGTTCAGTTCGGTCAGGGGGTTGGTGTTGTAGGTCGAGCCCGAGTTGACGATGATGACCGGGTCGATGTACTGATTGAAGGAATTGACGTAGCCCAGGCCGACGCTCAGACGTTCGGTGAGCTTGTAGTCGGCACGGAAGTTATGGACGTAATTTCCCTGACGGACCAGGGTGGCGCCGATGACGGTGCCGCTGACGCCTTGCAGCTGAAGGTCGTCGTTACGGGCCGTGACGCGGTAGGAGGAATTGAGCGAGAGCTTGAGGGGGCCGCCGTCGGCGAAGGTCACGCCGAGGCTGAGCGCGTCGCGGTCATCCTCGAGTCCGGCGAACTCCGAGCCGGTGAAATTGACGAAGGACCGGCTGGCCTTGAACTCCACCGTGAGCGCGGAATCCTTGCCGTACTCGAGGGAGAGGCCCGGGGTGATCAGCCACTGCGTCGCGGACTTCTTCACCTGCCCGGAATAGAGATTGTCGGTGACTTCGAGATAGGTCGACGCGTCGAAGAACAGATCGCAGTCATTGCCGATCTGGACCAAGGGGGAAGTAGGCATCCAATTGGCGCCCAGCGCAGAGGACGACAAGGCGAGGGCCGACGCGGCGAGGAGGAAGCGAGACATAGGGGTATGGCTTTAGGGGGTGTTCCTTTGATAGCATCTCCCCGGGGTGCTTCAACCCACAAAAACGGGCAAGTTGCCCGCCAAACAAAAACCCCGCCCTGATGGGCGGGGTCTCTTCGGACGGTCTAGGCCGGAGGTCAGGCCTCGGTCGGAGTCGGGAAGACCCGGATCCGACGATAGGCCGGGAGACCCGTGCCTGCCGGGACGAGGTGCCCCATGATCACGTTCTCCTTGAAGCCGGTCAGGTTGTCGCGCTTGGCCATCGTCGCGGCGTCGGTGAGGACGCGAGTCGTCTCTTGGAAGGAGGCGGCCGAGATGAACGACTCGGTCTCGAGCGAGGCCTTGGTGATGCCCAGGAGGATCGGCTCCGATTCCGCGATCTGACCGCCGCGCTCGTTGATGGAGCGGTTGGTCTCGGCGAGGATCGTGCGGTCGACCTGTTCGCCCCAGAGGTAATCGGAGTCGCCCGGCTCCGTGATGCGGACCTTGCGGAGCATGCGGGAGACGATGATCTCGATGTGCTTGTCGTTGATCACGACGCCCTGGGTGCGGTACACCTTCTGAATCTCGGTGATGAGGTAATCCTGCACCTTGGACTGGCCGAGGATGTCAAGGATGTCATGCGGATCGACCGCGCCGTCCGTAAGGACCTGGCCCTGCTTCACCTTGTCGCCGGCGGCGACGATGATGTGCTTGCCGTGCGGGATGAGGTGCTCCTCTTCGCGGCCGATGGAGTCGGCGATGACGAGGCGCTTCTTGCCGCGGATGGAAGGCTCGAAGCGGACGGTGCCGTCGATCTTGGCGATCTCGGCCGCGTCCTTGGGCGGACGGGCTTCGAAGAGCTCGGAGATGCGCGGCAGGCCAGCGGTGATGTCCTGCGTCTTGGCAGCCTGACGGGGGATCTTCGCGACGATCGAGCCGCGGCTGACCTTGTCGTCTTCGTCCACCTCGACGCGGGCGCCGGCGGGAATCGAGAACGAACCGACTTCCTTGCCGTTGGCGCCGATGATCTGAATCTGGGGATTCTGCTCGTCGGAGTGCTCGATGACGGACTTGTAGAACGTGTTGTTCGACGGGTCGCGTTCTTCGGTGAAGGTCACGCCCGAGATCATGTCGACGAGGCGGATCTTACCGTCGCCGTTGGCGATGATCGGGGTGGAGTTCGGGTCCCAGGCGGCGATGAGCACGCCCTTCTCGGCCGTCTTGCCGTCCTCGACGCCGACGACGGAGCCGGCGACGATGCGGTATTCTTCGACCGGGGAACCGGCCTCGTTGAGGAGGCGGATCGAGCCGTTGCCGTTGACGGCGATGAACTTGTCGCCGACGGCGACCGTGGTGAGGTCGACGTACTGGACGAGGCCCTTGCCCTTGGACTTGATTTCCGGGGTCTTCAGCTGCGCGACGCCACCGATGTGGAACGTACGCATGGTCAGCTGGGTGCCCGGCTCGCCGATGGACTGGGCGGCAATGATGCCGACCGCGGTACCGCGTTCGACCATGCGGCCAGTCGAAGGATCGAGGCCGTAGGAGGTGGGCGGAATCGCGTTCACGTTCATGTGCGTGAGCGGAGAGAGAACCTTCACGCGGTCGAGACCGACGGTCTCGATACGCTTGGCGGCGATTTCGTCGATGAGCACGCCGGCCTTCACGATGACTTCGGAAGGATTGAGCGGGTTCGTGACATCTTCGGACGGGCAGCGACCCACGATGCGCTCGGAGAGCGACACGAGGAGTTCGTCACCGTCGTAGATCGGGGTCTTCCACACGCCATTAGGAATGTGGACGTGAACGCGGTCGACGCTGGCGTCGCGCAGCTTCGCGATGAGCTCTTCGGTGAGGGGGGCTTCAGACTTGGCGAGGAGCTTGACGGCGCCGGACGGATTCGGGACATCGGCAGCCAGGTGACGGCCGAGGGAGGCGTCGCCGAGCGTGATGACTTCAGAGCCGGGGGCGACGTCGCGGGAGTCCGTGACAATCACGTCCATGGCCACGTCGCAAAGCTTACGGGTCATGTAACC
>JBDKKH010000241.1:0-8327 GCA_039796215.1 Verrucomicrobiota bacterium | reverse complement strand
GGCGGCAAGGTCGTCCGCGAGGCCACGGGGTCGAACGACCTCACCCTGCGCGAGGTCGTCTGGGATGTCGCCGAGTTCAAGGGCAAGACCGGCGTGCTGCGGATCGTCGACGACCATGTCGGCGCCTGGGGCTTCATCGCCGCGGACCATTTCGTCTTCTCCACCGACGCGAAGCCGAGTTTCGCGAAAGGCGGACGTCCGAAGCCGAAGGCCGAGGCCGGGCTCGTGCGCGTCCCGGGCGAAGGCAGCGCCGCGCTCGTCGCCGGAGCCGCCTTCCAGGTCACCGGCGACCATAAGGTCACCGGCGTGACTTCTCCTACCGCCATCGGTTTCGGCAAGGACGGCTCCGTCTATGTGGCCGAGACCCATCGTTTCCGTTACGGCATCGAGGACGACCGTAACCACCTATACTGGTATCATGACGACCTCGCGGCGGCCACCACCGCCGACCGTCTCGCCCTGCATAAGAAGTGGGAGGCCAAGCGCTCGCACGAGTGGATGACGGCGAAGTCCGAGCTCATCCGGCACGTCAGCGGGGAGCAGGCTGACGGGGCCTTCACGAAACAGAAGATCTTCGCCGCCGGCTTCAACGGCGTGCTCGACGGCACCGGCGCGGGGGTCATGGCCTGGGATGACACGGTCTATTTCGCCTGCATCCCGCGGCTCTGGATGTTGCAGGACGCGCAGCAGGACGGCGTCGAAAAGCAGCGCAAGGTCATCGAAGAGGGGTTCGGCGTGCGTGTCTCCCTCTCGGGCCACGACATGAACGGTTTCGCCATCGGGCCCGACGGACGCGTGTGGGGCACCATCGGCGACCGTGGTTTCAATCTCACCACCAAGGAAGGGAAGCGCTACGATTCCCGTAACCGGGGGGCGGTTTTCCGCTTCGAGCCCGACGGCACCGGTTTCGAGGTCGTGCACTTCGGCCTCCGCAACCCTAAGGAGATCGCCTTCGACGAATTCGGCAACGGATTCACCGTGGACAATAATTCCGACCAGGGTGACGCCGCGCGCGTGGTCTACGTGGTCGAGGGCGCCGATTCCGGGTGGGAGATGGAGCATCAGGCGATGCATACTTTCCATCGGTCGATCGGCCTCGAACAGCGTCCGCTTTCCCGCTGGATGACCGAGAAGGTCTGGGAGCTGCAGAATCCCGCCCAGCCCGCCTTCATCATCCCGCCCTCGGCTTACCTCAGTTCGGGCCCTTCCGGCCTGACCTACCACCCCGGCGCTGGGTTCCTCGAAAGTGAGGCCGGCCACTTCCATATCTGCGATTACCGCGGTTCGGCCGGCGCCTCCGGCATCTGGTCGTTCAAGATGGAGCCCGCCGGCGCCGGCATGAAGATGACGTCCTCCCACCAGCTGCTCTGGGGCGTGGCCGCGACCGACGTGGAATACGACTGGAAGGGTCGTCTCATGGTCTCCGATTTCATCACCGGCTGGGAGTCGCATGAAGCCGGCCGTCTCGTCACGCTGCAGGCCGAGAAGACGTATCGTCCGGAAGCGGTCGCCTCGGTCGCCGCGCTCATCAACGGCGGCATCGCCAAGGCCTCCTCCGCCGAGCTGGCCGCGCTCCTCGGTCATGCCGACCAGCGCGTCCGCCTGCGCGCCCAGCTCGAACTTACGCGCCGTCCCGATGCCGCGGATCGTTTCGAAGCCGCCACCAAGTCAGCGCAAGCCCTCGAGCGCATCCATGGCATCTGGGGTCTCGGCATCCTCGCCCGTCGCGGCCCTGCCATCGCCCCGGGCGCCGCCTGGACCGGACCGACCCCGCTCGCGCCGCTCGCCGACCGGATCGCGGCCGCCCGCCGGCTCGTGCCGTTGCTGGCCCATGCCGACGCCGAAGTCCGCGCCCAGGCGGTCCGGGCGCTTTCCGAAGCGCCGCTGTCCGGCGACGAACTGCCCTTGGGTAAGCTCATCCTGGATCCCTCGCCGCGGGTGCGGGCTTTCGCCGCGCTCGCGACCGCCCGCCTCGAAGCCGTCTCGCACATGCCGGCCGTCCTCACGATGCTGCAAGAGAACGCCGACGCCGATCCGGTGCTCCGCCACGCCGGTTCCTTCGCCATCGAACGCCTTTGTTTCGTGCCCAACACGCTGGCCAAGATCGCCGCCAGCTGCGCCGACGGTAAGTGCGTCGCCGACATCGAAGAAGTCGGTCGCGCGGCCTTCGCCGTGGTGGCCAGGCACGACCACGCCGCCGTACGCCTCGCCGCCGTCGTCGCGCTGCGTCGCCGGCTCGATCCCGCGGTCGCCCGTTTCGTCCGCGATCCGTCGGACCGCGTCGCGGACGAAGCCATCCGCGCCATCCACGACCTCCGGCTCGAGGCCGGCCGACCTGCCGTCGCCGCGCTCATCGATGAGCTTGGTTCCCGCGCATGGACGACCTTCATGCTCCGTCGTCTCACGCACAGCGCCTTCCGTCTCGGCGGCGAGCAGAACGCCGCCCGCGTGGTGGCCATCGCCGCCGACGAGAAGCTGCCCTCCGAGGCGCGCGCCGAGGCCCTGCGTCTCCTCGCCCTCTGGGCCAACCCTTATCCCGTGGACCAGACGACCGGTCATTGGGCGCCGCTGCCGGCGCGTGACGCCGGGGAGCTGCGCGCCAGCCTGAGCGCGGCTTTGCCGAGCTTGCTCAAGGGTGAATCCGAGCTCCTGCGCGCCACCCTCGAGCTCGTCGAACAATACAAGCTCGAGGTCGCCTCGCTCTCCGACGATCTGCTCGCCGCTCTCGTCGCCAACCCGAAGCTCAGCGGCTCCGCCCGGGCCAAGGCTCTCGAACTGTGGCTCGGACGTAAGCCCGCCGATCTCGCCGGGGTCGCCGGCAAGTATGCGAAGGACAAGCAGGACGAAGTCGCCATGGTCGCCATCGGCGCGCTGGCCCAGCTGAATCCGGCGCAGGGTCTCATCGAGCTCTCGCAGGCGACCAAGACCGGCTCCGCCGCCCGGCGTCAGGGAGCCTGGAAGGCTCTGGCCAAGTTGCCGGCCTCGGGCGTCGACGCGCTCTTCGCCGAAAGCTTGAAATCGCTGGCGCAGGCCAAGGGCGTCTCCCCGGCCGCCATCGAGCTCCTTGAAGCCGCCGCGCAGCGTCCCGAGTCCGCCGTCAAGGAAGCCCTCGCCGCCACGCGGCAGGCGATCGCCGGCGGGGAGGACAAGCTCGCCAAGTGGATGCCCGCGCTCGAAGGAGGCGACGCCAGGAACGGCTTCGCGCTTTTCACCGCCTTGCCGGCCGGCCAGTGCCTGCGCTGTCACCGCGCTTCGGATGACGCGCATGCCGCCGGCGGCGAAGCCGGCCCGAACCTCGCGGGCATCGCCAAGCGGGGCGACCGCCGATACCTCCTCGAGTCCGTCGTCAACGCCGGCGCCGTCGTCGTCTCCGGTTATGGCACCGTCAATCTGGAGCTCGCCAACGGCGGGGCCTTGGTCGGCACCTTGATCAAGGAGTCCCCGGGGCATGTCGACGTCGACGTCGCCGGCAACCGCTGGCGCGTAGCCCGCAAGGACATCAAGGCCATGAGCGCGCCGGTCTCCGGGATGCCCGCGTTGGAAGCCGTGCTGTCTCTCAACGAGGTGCGCGACCTGGTCGCCTGGCTCGCGACGCTGGACAAGGAGCCCAAGAAGGCCAAGCCCGCCGACCCGAAGCCGTTGGATATCTCGACCATCAAACCCGCGGCCACCGCGGTCGTGGCGAACGTCGACCCGGCCGTCATGGCCGCCGGCAAGCAGGCCTTCATGACCTGCGTGGCCTGTCACGGAGCCAACGGAGAGGGCACCGTCATCGCGCCGCCGCTCGCCCGTTCCGACTGGGTCAACGGCCCGGCCGAGAACCTCATCCGGATCCAGCTGCGCGGGCTGCAGGGCCCCATCACCGTCTCCGGCAAGCAGTACGCGCCGCCCGCTCCGATGATGGCGCTGCCCCATCAGACCGATGAGCAGATCGCCGCCGTCCTGACCTACGTCCGCAACAGTTTCGGTAACTCCGCTCCGGCCGTCACGCCTGCGCAGGTCAAGGCGCTGCGCGGCGAGGTCGGCAAGCCGCCGTTGACCCAGGCCGAGCTGATTGCACCGAAGTAAGCCGTCCTACAAGGCGGGCCGCAGGTCGTCCCTCGGATCTCCTGCGGCCCACCTCTGCCGGAACTTCAGTCCTCGAGGACTTGCCGGAGTATTCTGCGGTCCGTCGTGCGGATCTCGATGCCCCGGAGGCCTTCCTTGGGTGCGATGATCGCGATCTGCGGACGCATCCGGTAGGTCTGCTTCTCGCCGCGGACGACCTTCACCGTCACGGTCAGCAGGTCGGCGATCTTTTCGGCGGAGACGACGGAGATCTCCGTGGCCAGGTCGGTTTCTTGGTCGACGACGGAAACCACGAATTCGCGGGCGAAGTCTGGAGTCACCGCGTTGCG
The DNA here is from genome assembly GCA_039796215.1 of Verrucomicrobiota bacterium. Taxonomy (GTDB): domain Bacteria; phylum Verrucomicrobiota; class Verrucomicrobiia; order Opitutales; family UBA953; genus UBA953. The sequence continues at coordinate 3,930 of JBDKKH010000241.1, read as the reverse complement.
GCCATTCAGCGGGGCGGGGTGATAGGCCTGGTCGAAGGACGCCTTGTCGGTGAAGATCTCGCCTCGCAGGGACTTGAAGTCCTTGGCCTGGTAGAAGAACCTTTCCAGCGGACGGTAGACGCTCGGAACGACCAGGCTCTGCGGAGCCTCCTTCAAGGCGATGAGTCCGGCCCTTCCGTCAGGCAACACGCCGATCTCGGCCAAGAGGCGTCCTTGGTTGCGGAGTTTCTCCCATTTCTGGCCGGTTCCTTCCGCGACGTAGAAGGATTCGATGCCGGCCCGGAGATCCCCGATGCCCCAGTTGCTCCGGCCATTGCGCGCGCGCAGGTATGATCCGCTCCGGGGCTCCCGGAAGGTCGGTTCGCCGAAGACGCTCAGGCCATCGGCGCCTTTGGTCAGCGGCAGGAACATCACGACGTCCTTCGGGATGACCTGATCGAATGCGCGGCTGGCGGTGAGTTCCGTATGGCCGGAGGCGCCTTCGAGTTCCTCTATGGTCTTGGCGTCCGCGGGATGGTCTGCTTTCCACTCCCGCAGCAGGGCCTGATACTGTTCCTTCCGGAGGCTCTGGAAACCGTAGCGCAGGATGACGTAGTCGCCGCGGAGCAGGTCGCGCGGGTCGACCGGTTCACAAAGCAGCAGGTGACGTTCTCCGTCGGAGGCCGGCCGGCTATGATCATAGACCATCCAGCCGAGCACCGCAGCTTGCAGGCCTACCGCGCCGATCAGCAGGATCCGCCGGAAAGGCGCGAGACGGGTGAGCAGGCTCTCCAGGAGGGCCGGTCGGAAGTCCGGCATGGCTTCGAGGATGGCCGGTTCGCGGGGCTGGCGCCACACCTTGGCCAGGGCGAAGAGCAGGCCGCCGATGAGCAGGAAAATCCCGGCCATGCCGAGGTAGCCCATGTCCTCGGAGATGTCCACGTAACGCACGAACAGCCAGACCAGGAACACGGCGGCGCCGTAGGCATAGGGGCGCAGGCGGTTCTCGGCCAGGCCTTGGCGGATCAAGGCGACGGCCAGCAGGAGCGTCGTGACGTTCGCAATGGCGGTGACGAGGACCTTCACGTCCGTCCGTCCATGACCCAGCGAGCCGAGCAGTCCGATCGCCAGCGTCAGCAATGCGACCAGGCCCATCCAGGCGGCATGGCTGTCGCCACGCGCTCGGGCGCGTCGGATCGCCCAGAGGGCCAGTGCGGCCGTACCGAGGGTGAAGAACAGGTCCTGGCGCAGGAAGGAATCGCCGAACGAGCGGAATTCGTTGAGCCCGCCGAGGCTGATGGAGATGAAGGTCACGCTAGCCGCACCGATGAAGCGGAAGCCGCGGGCGCGCGCGTCGCCGGTCGGATGCAGCGCCGCGAGGACGAGCGGCAGGGCGAAGAGGTGGACGGGGGTGTGCCCGAGGAAGAGGCACCACAGGAAGACGAAGGACCAGGCGAGCGCACCGGTCAGAGCCGGGCGGGCCCGACGATAGGCTGCGACGGCCGTCGGTGCCAGCAAGGCGGCGAAGATGAACCGTTCGCGGTGGAACAAGCCGTGGGTCGCCCGCCAGAGGCGGGCGCCATCCGTCTCCATCAGCAGCCAGCTGCCGGCCAGCGCGATCACCAGCAGGTGCAGCACGGTCGCGTCGAGCAGCAGCGCGAACGGGATCGTGAAGACGCACCAAGCCAGCACGGCGTCCGGCGCATGGGCGTCGAGGTGGTAGATCTGGCCGATCAGCGCGATGCCCGCGCCGTACATCAGGCAGCCGAGCAGGTGCGCGACGACGGCGCCGCGGTCCCGGCCGTACGCGAAGCAACCCAGTCCGACGCCTTGGATCACGGCGAGGGCGGCGAAGACCGTGCCCAGCCGGCCCGCGCGGGACAGGTCGGCCCAATTATGGCTGACGATCAGGAGGATCGCCGCGCCGAACAGCAGCACGCCCAGGGTGCGCAGCGCGAAGGCGAGGGCGCCGGAATCTTCGGGGCGTTCCGGGTAGAGCTCCAGGATGCGCTCACGTTGGCCGGGCTGCAGGAGGCCTTGGTCTTGCCAGAGCGTGGACTCCTTGCGCAGCCATTCGCGGAAACCTCGGGGTAAGGACATGCGCCCATGATACCGGGAGGCGGGGTCGACTCAACCGCGCAATTCGCGCCCCGGCATCCGCCGACGAAAAAGCCCCGGCATCTGCCGGGGCTTTGGTCGGGAGCTGACGGTCGCCTCAGGCGATCGTCACTTCCTTGGTGAGGTAGACGTCCTGGATGGTGTGCAGGAGCTTCGCGCCTTCTTCGATCGGGCGCTGGAAGGCCTTGCGACCGGAGATCAGGCCCTGTCCGCCCGCGCGCTTGTTGATGACGGCGGTCTTCACGGCTTCGGCGAAGTCGTTGTTGCCCGAGGGGCCGCCGGAATTGATCAGGCCGATGCGGCCCATGTAGCAATTGGCGACCTGGTAGCGGGTCAGGTCGATCGGGTGGTCGGAAGCGAGGTCGGTGTACATGCGCTTGTCGATCTTGCCGTACGAGGACTCGGTCTGCTGGATCGCGAGGTAGCCGCCGTTGTTCTCCGGCAGCTTCTGCTTGATGATGTCGGCGCAGATGGTCACGCCGAGGTGGTTGGCCTGGCCGGTGAGGTCGGCGGACACGTGGTAGTCCTTGTCCTTCTTGAAGGCGTTATTGCGGGTATAGCACCAGAGGACGGTCGCCATGCCGAGTTCGTGGGCCTGCTGGAAGGCCTGCGAGACTTCGATGATCTGGCGGTTGGTCTCAGGGGAGCCGAAGTAGATCGTCGCGCCGACGGCGGCGCAGCCCATGTCGGCGGCCTGCTTCAGGGTGCCGTACATCACCTGGTCACCGACGTTGGGGTAGGTGAGCAGCTGGTTGTGGTTGATCTTCACCATGAACGGGATCTTGTGCGCGTAGCGGCGGGAGACGCTGCTGAGCACGCCGAAGGTCGAGCAGACCGCGTTGCAACCGCCTTCGATGGCGAGTTTCACGATGTTCTCGCCGTCGAAGTAGATCGGGTTCTTGGCGAAGGAGGCGCCGGCGGAGTGTTCGATGCCTTGGTCGACCGGGAGGATCGAGACGTAGCCCGTGTTGGCGAGGCGGCCGGAGCCGTAGAGGCGCTGCAGGTTGGCCAGCACGCGGTTATTACGGTCCGAAGCGGCGAAGGCGTGCTCCACCCAGTCGGCGCGCGGCTGATGGATCTGCTCCTTCTTGATTTTCGGATTGTTGAACCCGAGGAGGTTTTCGGCTTCGGCGCCGAGGTGCTTTTGGATTTCGCTGTAGTGGCTCATGGTGCGGAAAATGGTTTGATGAAAGGGTGGAAGACCTCCCAAAAGGGGGCACTCACGGACAGGCTTCAAGCCAGAAGTCAAAACCCACCATAAAACCCCCGTGCCTTCGGTCAGGATGTCGGAAAAACGACGACTCTGCTCAAATCTGCCAGTCCTCGCCGGAGGCCGAGGCGGGCTTGGGCAGTTCGGGGTGCGGAGCGGTCACGATCCGCAGGACCGCCTCGCCCCCGCCGGCCAGTTCCCGGGCGCGCCGTACCGCCTGGGCGAGCGCCTGGTTGGGCCTGGTTTCGTCGAAGGGGAACACGTTGTCCTTGCCGACCGCCTCGTCGAGGCCGGCGTTGACGATGATGCGGAGCGTGTCGGCCTTGGCCTCGCAGAGGATCAGGTGACGTCCGTCGGACTTCAGCGTGTCGGCGAGGTCGCGAAGCAGGAGGACGCCATTGGCATCCAGATGGAGCGCCTCGCGGAATTTGAGGACCAGGACCTTGAGGTTCGGGTCGGCGGACGCGCGACGCAGGTGTTCGTGGAAGGCCTGGGTGGCGCCGAAGTGCAGGCTGCCCTCGACGTGCAGGATGGAGATCCCGGTGGTGCCTTGGCCGGGGGCGCGGGCGCGCAGCTCGCCCGTCTCCGCGAAATCGTATTCCACCACCTCGGGCTGGGAAGTC
>JBDKKH010000240.1:0-8259 GCA_039796215.1 Verrucomicrobiota bacterium | reverse complement strand
GGACTGGTTCGTGACCGAGTATTTCCGCGTCCACGAGAGCTCGACGCCCGAGAAGCACATCGTCGACTCGGTCGTGAACCACGGCACCGGACGGCCGGTCTTCGCGCAGCTGATCGGCGAGGACACCCCGCACATGCTGCGGACCATCCGCGAGCTGCGGAAACTGCCCGTCGCGGGCATCGACCTCAACATGGGCTGCCCGGCGCCCAAGGTGTACCGCAAGAACGTCGGCGGCGGGCTCCTGCGCGACCCGGCCAAGATCGACGAGCTCATCGGGGCCATGCGCCAGGAGATCGACGGACTCTTCACGGTCAAGATGCGCATCGGCTTCGACGGCCAGGAGCGGTTCGACGAGATCCTCGGGATCGTCGCCAAGCATCAGGTGGACCTGCTGACCGTGCATGGCCGCACCGTGAAAGGCCTGTATTGGTCCGAGGTCGATTACGCGGCCATCGCCCATGCGGTGAGGTCGGTCCCCTGCCCCGTGATCGCCAACGGCGACGTCACTTCGGCCGCCAAGGCGCAGCGCCTGACCGCCGAGACGAAGGCCTACGGCATGATGATGGGCCGCCATGCCATCCGGAACCCGTGGATCTTCCGCCAGTGGCGCGAGGCCCAGCAGGGCCTGCCGCCCTTCACGCCCACGCTGACGGACGTACGCGCCTACGTCCAAGAGCTCGCCGACGAATGCTGCGACGCCGCCAAGGCGACGGACAAGCAGGCCGGACGGCTCAAGAAATTCCTGAACTTCGTCGGCCTCGCGGTGGACACCGAAGGCGGGTTCCTGCACGACATGCGCCGGACCGAAAACCTGCCGGACCTGCTGAAGTGCTGCGATGAGCACCTGCTCGGCGCCCGCGCCGGCGAAGCCTATCCCGATGAGCCGCACCGCGGGCTCATCGCCCGTCCGACCCGCGAGACGCAGCAAGGCTGCGCGCTCTGAGCTCAGGCGTCCCGCACGCCGGCGCGGATGCGTCGGTCACGCGCCAGCACGAACAGCAGCGGCCCCCCGACGATGAGCAGGGACCAAAGCCCGAGCAGCAGCGCCCAGAAGGTGGCGAGGGCGCAGGAGCAGGACTGCTTGCGACGCAGGACATAGTACCACGGCAGGCAGAGCGCCAGCCCGACGGCGGAACCTTTGACGGACCGGCCGACGAAACGCTCGAGCGCGTCGGCCGCGCCGCGCGAACGGCGCAGCAGCACCGGCGTCCAGATCAGCCAGGACAAGGCCCAGACGACGAGCACGGCCACCATCCCGGCGGGTTGCGCCTTGGGCACGCCGTTGTCTGAAAAAACGAGGGAATGGAGGTCGAGCGCCGCGAACAGCAGCAGGGCCAGCGGCAAGCCGCCGAGGAAGGCAGCGGCCAGCACGCGCGGTCCGAGCCGGGCAGGCTGCGCGGGCGAGGCGGGCGACGAGACCGTCGCGGGCAACGGCACGAGCAGCAAAGAAACCTGCAGGAACGCCAGCCCCCAGAGGACCGCGAGCCACGTCGCCTGACCGGGCGTCGTCGGCATCGCGAATGGACCGAGGACATCGGCGTTCAAGACGGAGGCATCCCAGGCGACGAGTCTCTCCACGACCTGGAACAGGAACCGGAAAAGGAATGCCACCGGGACGGTCAGCAGGCAGACTTTGAGCAGACGGGGCATGACGGGGTGACCGCATCCTACCCCGCCTGTCTGCGTTTCCAAGCAAAAGCCACCGCCGCCACGGCTTCATGGTGGCCGCCCCTTGACTCCCGCCGAATGCCCCTAAACTTGAACGCATGATCCATCTCACCGAAGCCGCCGCCGCCCAGATCAAGGCCTTGCAGAAGGCCCAGGCCAATCCCGAGTCCGTCCTCCGCGTGCTCGTGGAGACCGGCGGCTGCTCCGGCTTCGAATACGGCATGGCCTTCGACGTACGCAAGGACGGGGACCTCGAGTTCGAGAGCCAAGGCCTCAAACTCCTCGTCGACCCCACCAGCCACGCCTACCTCGACGGCTCCACCGTCCATTTCGACGATGGTCTCCACGGCAAGGGCTTCGAAGTGCGGAATCCTAACGCCGCGAGCACCTGCGGCTGCGGCAAATCCTTCAGCTAAGCCCATGTCCACGCAGCTGCACCGGCTCGGCCTCTTCGCGCTCACCGTGCTCCTCGCCGCCTGCTCGGCCGAAGCCGAGACCAAGCCCGCCGGCACCGCGCCCGCATCCCTTTCCATGAAAGACTCCGCCACCCCGGCCAAGAAATCCCAAGTCCTTGTCACGCCTGATGACGGCAAGGGCGGCATCGGTCAGCCCGTGCTCGTCGACAAGGTCGTGAAGACCGACGCCGAATGGGCCGCCATGCTCACGCCGGAACAGTTCCGCATCACCCGGGGCAAAGGGACCGAGCGCCCCTTCTGCGGCACGCTCCTCGACAACAAGAAGACCGGCAGCTACCACTGCGTCTGCTGCGACCTGCCGCTCTTCGCTTCCGACGCCAAGTTCAACTCCGGCACCGGCTGGCCGAGCTTTTTCCGAGGCGTCTCCAAGGAGAACATCGCGACCATCACGGACAAGAGCCACGGCATGACGCGCACCGAGATCCTCTGCGCGCGCTGCGACTGCCACCTCGGGCATGTCTTCGAAGACGGCCCGGCCCCCACCGGCCTGCGTTACTGCCTCAACTCCGAGTCCCTCAAGTTCAAGGAACTCAAGGGCTCGCCGGAGAAGAAGTAACTTACTTCTTCTTCGCCTTCGATTTCGAGGCCGCCTTCTTCACCGGGGCGGCCTTCTTCTTGGCCACGACCTTGAGCGGACGCTTCTTCGCGACCGGCTTGGCGGCCTTCTTCGAAAGAGGCTTCTTGGCGACGACCTTCGCCTTCTTGGGGGCGGGCTTGGCCTTCTTCACGGCCTTCTTCGCCGGAGCGGCCTTGACGGCCTTCTTGGCGGCCGGCTTGGCTTTGGCCTTCGGGGCCACGACCTTGGCCGGGTGGACTTTCTCCAGGCGCCTGGCCACGGCAGGTTCGACGTAAGGAGCGGGGGCCTTCGGACGTTGTTCGACCGGGCCTTTCACGGCGGCCCAGAGCTTGTCGCGGAATTCTTGGATGCCTTCCTGCGAGTAGCAGGAGATCGGGATGACCAGGTCCTTCACGCGTTCCTGGAACTTCTTCAGTTTCGCGGCCGCTTCGGGCAGGTCCATCTTGTTGGCCACGATGATGCGCGGCTTCGCGGCGAGGACGGGCGAATAAAGACGGAGCTCGCGCTCGAGGATGCGGTGGTCGTCCCAGGGCTCGCGGTTCTCGCTGCCGGCCATGTCGATGATGAAGACCAGCAGGGAGCAGCGTTCGACGTGGCGGAGGAACTGGTGGCCCAAACCGCGGTTCTCGTGCGCGCCTTCGATGAGCCCGGGGATGTCGGCCATCACGATGCGGTCGAAGCGGTCGGCGTAGTCGATCACGCCCACGTTGACGTGGAGCGTCGTGAACGGATACGGCGCCATCTTCGGACGGGCGGCCGTGAGGAGGTTGGTCAGGGTCGACTTGCCGGCGTTCGGGTAGCCCACGAGGCCGATGTCGGCGATCGTCTTGAGCACGATGCGGAAGCTGCCCTCTTCGCCCGGGTAGCCGGGAGTCGTGCGGCGCGGGGCCTGGTTCACCGAGCTCTTGAAGTTCATGTTGCCCAGGCCGCCCTTGCCGCCGGCGAGCAGCACGACGCGCTCGCCGTGCTCGGTGAGTTCGGCCACCAGGCGATGCGTACCCTCTTCGAGGACCTGCGTGCCGGGGGGCACCGGCAGGATCAGGTCGCCGCCGTCAGGGCCAGCGCACTGGCGGCCCATGCCGGGAGCGCCATTGCGCGCGCGGCGGTGGGGCTGCCAGCGGTAGGCCTGCAGGTCGCCCTCGTTGCGGTCGCAGACCAGGACGACGTCGCCGCCCTTGCCGCCGTTGCCGCCGTCGGGTCCGCCCTTGGGGATGAACTTCTCGCGACGGAAGCTGACGCAGCCGTGGCCGCCGTCGCCGGACTTGAGGATTACCTTGGCTTCGTCGATGAACATTTCCCCCACGATAGGGGCGCACCGGCCCCGAGAGCGAGGAGGAAAGGCGTTTGCTCAGCGCTCGAGCCCGCGGGAACGGCGCAGCCAGCTCTCGACCGGGGAGAACAGCACGAGGTCGGCGAGGAGCCCCACGAGCATCACCACCGCCATCACGCCCATCACCTGATCCATGCGCAGCAGCTCGCGTCCCGCGTTGAGGAGCGAGCCCAGGCCGAAGCCCGTGAGGATCACCACGAAGATCTCGGCGGCCATGAGCGAGCGCCAGGCGAAGGCCCAGCCTTGCTTCATGCCGCTGAGCACGCCCGGCAGCGCGGCGGGGAAGATGACGCGGGTCCAGAGATGCCAGCCGGTCGAGCCCATCGTCTGGGCGGCGCGCAGATAGAGCGGCGGGACGTTGAGCACGGACTCCTGCACGGCGATGACGACGGCCCACATGGTGCCCATCACCACGACGAAGAGGACGGCCTCTTCACGGATGCCGAACCAGAGCAGCGCGAGGGGCACCCAGCAGACCGAAGGCAGGGTCTGCAGGCCGAGAGCCAGGACGCCGAGGGTGTCGCGGACCCAGCGCACGCGGGCGCAGAGGGCGCCGAGGGGGATGCCGAAGGCCGCGCCGATGGCGAAGCCGATGAACAGGCGGCGCATCGTCACCCAGGTGGCGGGCAGCAGTTCGCCTTTGCTGAGCGCCTCAAGATAGCGACCCGCCTCGAAGGCGCTCTTATCGAAGATCGCCCAGAGGAACCACTCCAGGATCTGGGTCGGGGCGGGAATCAGGACCTCATTGACCTGCCCGGAGCGCACCATCCACTCCCAGCCTCCGAGAAGGCTCAGCGCGATGAGGGTCGGGATGACCGGACGGGGAATCTTCAAGGCCATGGTCATTTCGCGAGATGGGAGGACAGCGCCGAGGTGACCTCAGAGGCGAGCGCCGCCAGCGTCGGGTCGTTCATGCGACGCGGACGCGGGAGGTCGACGTCGAAGACCTGCTGGACGCGACCCGGATTAGGAGAGAAAAGCACGACGCGATCGCCGAGGCAGACGGCTTCGCGGATGTTGTGCGTCACGAGCACGATGGTCTTCTTCCGCTTCGTGAAGATCTCCTGGATGTCGCCGTAGAGCTGCTCGCGGGTCAGGGCGTCGAGGGCCGAGAACGGTTCGTCCATGAGCAGCACGCGCGGATTGGGCGCGAGCGAACGGGCAAGGGCCACGCGCTGGCGCATGCCGCCGGAGAGCTCGTGGGGACGGGCCTTCTCCTTGTTGCCGAGGCCGACGAGGTTCAGGTAATAGCGGGCCGATTCGAGCCGGTCGGCGTCGGAAAGATCCGGCTTGAGCCGGAGACCGAAGAGCACGTTCTCGAGGGCGTTGAGCCAGGGGAAGAGAGCATCCTGCTGGAACATCACCAGCCGGTCGCGGCCCGGGGCGACGACCGGGGCGTCGCCGATCCGGATCTCACCTTCGTTGGTATGCTCCAAGCCGGCCAGAAGACTCAACAAAGTGGACTTACCGCAGCCTGACGGACCGACCACAGCCAGGAACTCCCCTTCCCTGACGTCGAGGGAGATGTCCTCCAACGCCGTCACCTGACCGGCGGCTCCTTCGAAACGCTTCGTGACGTTTCGCAGGGTGAGCGCCGAAGGGGCGGTGGGCTTGTCGAGCGGAGTGCTCATGGAAGGAAAATAGAAAAGGTCCGTCGGTAACTTGTCAAGTTTAGTTAACTTATCAGGATTAGGAAGGCTTGGCAAAATTTGGGCCCCGAAGGCAGAAGAGTTTCCTCCGTCAGCCTAGGGGGCCCGTGTTCTGAGGCAATGGACTTATTTGACGACGGCCGGAGCGGGGTCGGAGACCAGCGATTCCAGCAGCGGCTCGATCGGGGCGTCGCCGTTGAGCAGGCCGGAGTCCTTGGAGTCCTTGAGCGCCTGGGTGAAAGCCGCGGTGAGTCGCACCTTGCGGCCGGCATCGTCCTCACGGGCGTCGAAGATCACGCGCCCGAGGGCCGGACCGATGAGCTCCGCCTTCGGCGGGGTCGAGCGGGTTTCGGCGCCGAGACCGGCGATGACGAGCTTCTCATGCCAGGCGCGGTCGGCCAAGAGCTTGTCGCGGAGCGCATAGTGCGAGCGCACGAAGGCTTCGATGCCCTTGCCGTTCTTCGCAAGAGCCGTCTTCGAGGAGGTCAGCACGGTGATGATCGCCTCTTTCTTCTCGAAGAGGATCTCACCGCCGAACTCGTTGGTGAGACGCGTCACCCAAGGCTCGACTGTCCAGGCCGCGTCGATGTCGCCGCGGGAGAACAGCAGCACCAGCTCGGCGTTCTGCGCCGGGATGATCTTGGCGTCGCCGCCGTTGACGGCGACCGTGAGGCCGCCTTCGCGCAGCCAGACGCGGGCGTCGATGTCCTGGGTGTTGCCGAGCTGGGGCGTCGAGAGACGCTTGCCGACGAAGTCCTTGGGGGTCTTAAGGCCGAGGCCCTTGCGCACCACCAGGGCGTTGCCGCCGCGAGCGACCGAGGCGAGGATGCGGATCTCCTTACCCTTGGTACGGACGTGGGCGTTGATCGTCGGCGACGGACCGATGTAGGTCACGTCGATCGCGCCGGCGAGGAGGGCCTCGATGGCCGAAGGCCCCGCGTTGAAGGCGCGCCATTCGATCTTCGACCCTTTCGGCAGCTGCGCGAGGTGCCAGTCGTTCTGTTCGCGCTGGAGCTGACGGGCGGCGAGCGCCGGCGAGTGCGTGAGGTTCGGGAAGAACCCGACGCGGAGGACGACCGGTTCTTCGGCCGCGGACGCCACCGGGAGGGCGGCGGCCAGGGCGAGCCAGGCGAGGGTCCGGCGGAGCAGGTTTGTTTTCATGATTCTATGAGTTAAGGATTAAGGCTGAGTCAGAGTTGTCGAGACAGGTAACAAGAGGATCAGAAGAGCTTGGTCAGGACCTCGACGTAGGCGAAGTCCGAGTCGTCAGAGGGCCGGCCGGCCGCCCGCAGCCGGTTCTTGGTCCATTCACCCGAGATGAAGTGGGCGTAGCCGACGGTGACCAAGGTCTGCGGCGTGGCCTGCCAGAGGAAGCGGAGGTCGAACTCCGAACCGACGTTCTTGCCGCTCTGACCGGCCTGGTCGCGGTTGATCGCATTCTGAGCGGTCGGGACGGAGGCCAGGTTGTTGAACCGGTCCGTCGCGCTCTGCAGCCTGAACCAACTGTAGCCGGCGTCGAATTTCAGCGTGTTCGTGGGCGAAGCCTCGTAGCGGATCTTCGGCGCGACGAGGTTCTCGAGGATCACGTAGTCGTCGGCCGACCATGGGCGGGCGAAGCCAAAGAAGCGCTCGAAACGATTGTCCTCGTTGTCGTTCGGATCGCGGTCGCCGGAGATGGCGCCGTAGAAGACGCTGAAACGGGACTTCCAGGCATCGCCAAAGCTGTAGCCGAGCTCCGTCCACGCGGCCCAGGCGTCGACGTTCTTGGCGCCGCTATGTCCGGACTGGACGATGAACGAGGCGTCGAAATCGAAGCCGCTCTTGCCGAAGACACCGTAGGCGCGGAGCCCCGGGGAGTTCACTTCGCGACCGCCGTTGGCGACGGTGGTGTCCTTGAACTGGAAGTAGAAGGGTTCGATGGTCACGTCCTCGGACCACTTACGCCAATGGCCGATGACTCCGTTGACCGTCTGACCGGCGACCGTGCGGTCCGGCTGATAGGTCAGCCGGTTCATCGGCTGGATGTGCAGCAGGTCGACCTGCCAGTCGCTGGTCTCCTGGCCGACCGAGGCGTGGACGCCGCGGAAGGAGTTGGCGGTGTTGCGCCACTGATTGTTGCCGATCAGGCGGCGGTCGAGGAACTCGAAATTGTGGAAGCCGTAGCGGACGGAGATCGGACGGGCGTTGCCCTGAGCGTCGGCCGGCAGCAGGTCCTTGAAATAAAGTTCGACGTAGGCGCGGATCGGCTCGAGCTGGTTGATGTCCCGGTTGTCCTTGGCGAACTTGCTGCCGTAACGGTGCGAATCCTGGATTTCCACGGCGAAGCGCAGCGGGTCGATCACATCATGCACGCCGAGGTAGAGCCGCGTACGGTGGAGGAGAGGCTCGTCGACACCGTCGACGGCGCGACGGATATCGTCGTCGCGATACTCGTAGCGGAACCGGTAGTCCAGGCCCGCGTCGAGCCAGCCGTAGTCGTTCAGGAAGCTCCAGGGGCTCTTGGTCGCCGGGGTGACGTACTTGGGGGGATCCGGGTCGCGGGTCGTGCTGTACGCCAGC
>JBDKKH010000239.1:0-3572 GCA_039796215.1 Verrucomicrobiota bacterium | reverse complement strand
TCCACAGCTGACGGAACGTCGACTTGTTCTTGCGGCGGTCGCGATAAGCGAACTTCTGCGCGCGCTGAACGGCCTCGAGGGCGTAGACGTACAGACGGGACTTGTTTCCGAAGTAGCCCTTGGCGGCTTTGATCGCGCGCTTCTTTCGGGCCTTGGTGGCCGGGCCATTGGTTGCTCTAGGCATGTTGGTATGTGTTTTGGGTTTGGGTTAGTGGCCTCGGGGTCGCCTTAATGAACACCCGTTCGGCCAAAGGGAAATCGCCGGTTTAGGCGAAAGGCATGCAGGCCAGCATCTTCTTCTCGAAGCCGTCGTCGACGCGCTTGGCCTTGTTGGCGCGACGGCGCTGCTTGCGGGACTTGGAGCTCAGGAGGTGGCGGGCGTTCGGAGAACGACGCATCACTTTGCCGGTACCGGTCACCTTAAAGCGCTTGGAGACTGACTTGCGGGTCTTTTGCATGGCGGAAAGGGTCGGAACAAAGGGTCTCGGGGCGGACTTGTAAAGGGGAAAGGGCCGCTGAAGGTAAGAAGACACCCCTTTTCCTGCTCGAGGGGAGATCAGGGGCGAAATTTGACTTTTCTGTCCGCACCCGCTCCCCTGCCCTGAACCTATTCCAATTCCATGCTTTCCCTCGGAAAAAAGCCCAAACTGACCTTCAAAGTAGACGCCCTGGTCGACGGAAAGCCCGTCAACGTCCCCTTTGCCACTCTTCTGGACGGGCCGACCATCGTCTCCGTCTACATGCGGAACAACACCTCAGCCTGCGATAAACAGGCCGCCGAGATGGACAAAAATGAGAAAGCCATTGTCAAACAAGGGTTTAGGCTGATTGCCGTCTCGCGAGACACGTGCGCCTCCCACACCAAATACGCGGCTAAGCACGGCTACAAATTCACCTTGGTTTCCGACCCCGAGGATCAGTTCTCCAAAGCCGTGGATGCCATCGTGGAAAAGTCCATGTACGGAAAGAAGTATCTCGGCCCGCTCCGGGCCGCCTACCTCTTCGACGCCGACGGCAAGCTGGTCGGCGTCATCCCCAAGGTCGAGGCGGCCGAGCACGGCAAGCAGTTGCTATCGGCCATCGCCGAAGTCCGGTGAAGAGGGATGCCACTTCGCGACGGCGCGGAGAATCGGTGCTTGAACCATCGCGGTGAAACGCGGAGGTTAACGCCGAGACAAATCCGCAGTACCTAATGCCTTCGCCCTATCGTCCTAAAAGCCCTCGCCCGAAACCCACCCCCGGGCAGAACCGCGGCAATTTCCGCAAAGAAGACAAAGGGCCCAAGCGCAACGACCGCATCCGGGCGACCGAAGTCCGCGTCATCTCCCCCAAGGGAGAAATGATGGGCGTCATGCCCACCCAGCAGGCGCTCGACCTGGCCCGGGAGTTCGGCGTCGACCTGATCGAGATCGCGGCCACGGCCGTGCCGCCGGTCTGCAAGCTGCAGGAATACGGCAAGTATCTCTACGAAGAGGCCAAGAAGCACAAGCACCAGAAGACCGCCAGCAAGGTCAAGGAGATCAAGCTGCGCCCGCGCATCGACGAGCACGACCTCTTCATCAAGGTCCGCCGCGCCGAGAACTTCCTTTTCCACGGCCACAAGATCAAGCTGCTCCTGCAGTATCGTTACCGCGAACTCGAGCACCCCGAGATCGGCCTCGCCACCATCGTGAAGGCCATCGAAGGCCTCGCCCACATCAGCACCCGCGACAACGAGCCCAAGCGCTCCGGTCGCGCCATCGTCGTCGGCCTCACGCCCGTCCAGCAGAACAAGCGCAAGCTCCTGCACAACGAGGCGCCGGGCGAAGAAGACGGCGAAGACGATTCCGCGGTGGACAACGGCGAGAACGACGCGGAATAAGACCGTGCGGCGGCTCGCGGCGATCCTCGTGTTCGTGGCGCTCGCGGCGGCCCTGCCGGCCGCATCCACGGATTATCTGCTCGGCGAGTCCGTCCGCCAGCTGGGCCTGGGGGCCGCCGGCCGCGCGGCCGGCGACGGCAAGAGCTCCGAGCGTTACGCCACGCCCGGCGGGCTGGGCTTCTACGCGGAGTACGGCCGCGACCACATCATCGTCGACGGCATCAAGATCATGCTCGACGACGAGGTGGGCTCGCAGCGCGGCCACCTCACCATCACGAGGCGCGATTACGACAAGGTCTTCGTGCCGCTCTTCTGGGAGAGCCCGCGCGGCCCGGTACGACGCGTGCTCCTCGACCCCGGCCACGGGGGCAAGGACACCGGCAAGATCAACGGCGCGCAGAAATACAATGAGAAGGCCGCCACGCTCGACACCGCGGCGCGGCTCAAGCTGCTGCTCGAGCAGCAGGGCTACGAAGTCTTCCTGACGCGGAACACGGACGTCTTCGTCGACCTCGAGGACCGGCCGGCCTTCGCGACGAAGCTGCGGGCCGACCTCTTCATCAGCCTGCATTACAACGCCGGCCCCGCGGGGGACAACACGGCCGACGGCGTGGAGACCTACTGCCTCACCCCGGCCGGCCAGCGCTCGACCAACGCCGGCAAGGCCAAGTCGACCACCGCCGCGGAGCCCGGCAACCGCTTCGACGGCTCCAACCTCCTGCTCGCCTGGAGCGTCCAGCGGCGGATCATCCGGACCACCGGCGCCGACGACCGCGGCGTCCGCCGCGCCCGCTTCTCGGTCCTGCGCACCCTCGCCTGCCCTGGCGTGCTGATCGAAGGGGGCTTCATGTCGAGCCGCCGGGAAGGCGCCCTCATCGCCGAGGCCGCCTACCGCCAGAAGATCGCCGAGGCGATCGCCGCCGGGGTGACGGATTACGCCTCGCGCGCCCGTCCGCCCGCCAAGGCGGCCAAGTAACGGAGGCCCCCGGGGCCATATTCCACTTGCCAACCCCCTCCTCAGGGGGTTTGTTCGACCTTCCTGACGGCCCGCCGGCAACTGCTGACGGACCCTCCGCCGGGAAACCCAAAAACCAACCAAACCCTGGAAACGTCCTTCGCGACGGCCGGGACAAACAGTCAAAACAACATGAGCCTAATGGAAAAACTGCTCGCCGACTCGAATTTCGGCGCGCTCAAAGCACACTCCGTCATCTCCGCCACGGTGACCGAGATCCGCGAAGACAAGTTCGTCGTCGTGGACATCAACGGCAAGTCCGAGGGTTTCATCCCTCAGGGCGAGTTCCCCGACATGGCCGAAGTCCAGGTCGGCATGCAGCTCGAAGTCTACCTCGAGAAGCTTGAGAACAAGGACGGCACCCCGACCGTCTCCTACGATCGCGCCCTCCAGATCCGGAAGTGGGAAAGCATCGAAGCCAATTGCCAGGAAGGCTCCATCGTCCAGGGCCGCGTCAAGTCCATCGTCAAGGGAGGCCTCATCGTCTCCGTCGGCGTCGACGCGTTCATGCCCTCCTCCCAGATCGACGTCAATCCCCCCAAGAACCTCGAACAGTTCGTGGGCCAGACCTTCGACTTCAAGATCATCAAGATCAACAAGGAGAAGAAGAACCTCGTCGTCTCCCGTCGCGAACTCATCGAAGAACAGCGCGGCGAAAGCCGTCGCAAGCTCCTCGAGGAGGTCAAGCCCGGCGTC
>JBDKKH010000238.1:0-3039 GCA_039796215.1 Verrucomicrobiota bacterium | reverse complement strand
GCGGCTCGGCCCTCGGACCGCAGTTCGTCGCCGACGCGCTGGGCGGCAAGACCGACCGCCTCAGGGTCCACTTCATCGACAACACCGACCCGGACGGCATCGACCGCGTGTTCGACGCCCTAGGCAGCCGCTTGGGCACGACGCTCGTCGTCGTGACCTCGAAGTCGGGCAGCACCCCGGAACCCCGCAATGGCCAGCTTGAGGCGGCGCTACGATGGAAGCAGGCAGGCCTGAGTTTCGCGGCGCATGCCGTGGCGGTCACCGGAGAGCGCAGCCAGCTCGACCAGGTCGCCGTCGCCGAAGGCTGGCTCGCCCGCTTTCCGATGTGGGATTGGGTCGGCGGACGCACCAGCGAACTCGGGCCTGTCGGCTTGCTGCCGGCCGCCCTCCAAGGCCTGGACATCCGGGGCATGCTCGCCGGCGCCCGCGCCATGGACGCGCTGACCCGCGTTCCCGATGCGAAGCTGAATCCGGCGGCCCGCCTGGCGGCAAGCTGGCACCATCTGACGGAAGCGCGCGGCTCGAAGGCCATGGTCGTGCTGCCCTACAAAGACCGCTTGCTCCTCTTCTCCCGCTACCTCCAGCAGCTCGTGATGGAGTCGCTCGGCAAGGAGCACGACCTCCAAGGCCGGCAGGTCTTCCAAGGGCTCACCGTCTACGGCAACAAAGGCTCCACGGACCAGCACGCCTACGTGCAGCAGCTCCGGGACGGCGTGAACAACTTCTTCGCGGTCTTCATCGAGGTCCTCGAGGATCGCGTCGGCCCGTCGATGGAAGTCGAACCCGGCGTCACTTCCGGCGACTTCCTCCAGGCCTTCCTCCTTGGTACCCGCGAAGCCCTGTCCGGGAGCGACCGGGCCAGCCTCACCCTCACGATCCGTCGCGTGGACGGACACTCCGTCGGGATGCTGATCGCCCTTTTCGAGCGGGCCGTCGGCCTCTACGCCAACCTGCTCGGCATCAATGCCTACCACCAGCCAGGCGTCGAAGCCGGCAAGAAGGCGGCCAGCGAGACGCTGAAAGTACGGGCGGAAGCCTTGAAAGTCCTCACCCGGGCCAAGGGGAAATGGCTCTCCGCCCATCAGGTCTGCGAGGAAATTTCCCTTGAGGGAAGGGAGGAATTGGTGTTCAAAGTCCTCCTGCACGCCTCGTCCAACCCCGGCGCCATCAGCCGCCAGGATAACCCCGACCCCGGGCTGACCCTTTTCCGTCATTCTTAACCCCCTTCCACCCCTCCCCACCCCATGAGCAAGAAACTGAACACCATCGTCCTCGTACTGGCCATCGTCCTCGGACTGGCAGCCGTTACTTTGGCCTACCTGCTCAAGGGCAAGATGGAGACCGCGATGACCGCGACGAACTTCGCCGTGGTGGACACCGAAATCGGCGCCGCCAAGGACTTCGCCCCGCGCATGGCCGAAATCTCCGCCAAGACCACCACCCTGCTCGACAACAAGCGCAAGAACATCATCGAGCTCGAGACGACGAAGAAGGATCTCCTGGCCGAAGTGGCGGACAAAAAGTCCAAGATCGAAGCCCTCACCGCCGCCAACACGACCCTGGAAGGCGAGCGCACCGAACTGACCCGCAAGCGCGACGAGCTCACCGCCCAGCTGGCCGACGCCAACAGCAAGAAAGACAGCGTCACCGCCGAGCTGGCCACCGTCAAAGAAGACCTCGTGAAGGCGACGGAGAAAGCCAACAGCATGTTCACCAAAGAACAGCTGGCCGAAGTCGAAGGCCGTGCCACCAAGGCCGAGGAAACCACCACCGCCATCCGCAGCAAATACGTCTCCCTGCACAACTGGGCTTCCCGGGCCGCCGAAAGCTCGACCCCGGGCGGTTTCCAGCGCGACCCGCTCGCCGAGCCCGCGAAGAACGGCGCCCCCGCCCCGGCCCTCGTCGTGAACGTGGCCGCCACGATCGAAGCCGCCGCGGAGAACATCATCACCTCCATCGTGGCCTTCGACGCCAATTCCGGCATCGTCGCCTTCTCCGTCGGCCAGGACAAGGGGCTGCAGGAAAAGTCCAGCTTCTACATCAGCGCAGGCGGCAAGGAAATCGGCCGCGTCCTGATCTCCTCGGTCAAAGGCTCGCTCTCCTACGGTCAGCTTCAGCCGGGCAAGGAACTCAACCTCGCCGCCCTCGCCAAGGCCCAGACGGTCACGCTGACTCCCTCCAACAAGCTCGCCGCCAACTAATGTCCTCCCGACTGCTCATTCTCGGTCTGATCCTGGCTTCCCTTGCCGGTCTGGTCGGCTGTGAGACCGTAGAAAAGCCGGCTGACTCGATGCTGCCGCAGTCTCAGCCGGCCAACTGGCAGGGCGGACTCCCGGGCGTCTCGACTCCCGGTTCGGGCTACCGCCGCTGATGCCGGCGGTCGGCGCGCCCTCAGGCCCGGTCGGGCTCCTATGGGTCGTGGCGACGCCGCTGGGCAACCTCGGCGATATCACCGCCCGGGCCAAGGAAGCCATCGCGGCCTGCGATCTCGTGGCCTGCGAGGACACCCGCGTCACCGGGGGCCTCCTGCGTCATCTGGCGATCTCCAAGCCGATGCTCGCCTACCATGAGCATAACGAGAAGGACGCCGCGGTACTCATCGCCGACAAAGTCGCCGGCGGCGCCCGGATCGCCCTGATCACGGATGCCGGCACGCCTGGCATCAGCGACCCTGGCTTCCGGGTCACCCGGGAATGCCGCCGTCGCGGGCTGACCGTGACGCCGCTCCCGGGCCCCTGCGCCATCGTCGCCCTGCTCTCCGCTTCCGGCCTGCCGACCAATGCCTTCCGCTTCGTCGGCTTCCTGGCTCCGAAGTCCGCGGCCCGTCGGCGCTTCCTGGAGGAGATCAAGGCCGGCGAGGAGACCGTCGTCCTTCATGAATCGTGCCACCGCATCAGCGACTTCCTGGATGAGATGCTCGAAATCATGGGCCCGGAACGGGTCGTCTGCGTGGGCCGCGAACTCACCAAGCTGCACGAGACCATCCGGACCGCGCCGTTGGCCGCGCTTGTGCCCGCCCTGAAAAGCGGGTCGCTCAAA
>JBDKKH010000237.1:0-19740 GCA_039796215.1 Verrucomicrobiota bacterium | reverse complement strand
CATCGCAAGCTGAACCTATCCTGGATCTACACCTGGGGCTCCAGCGTACCGGAAGCGCTCGCGCCGGGGACCGAATTCGTGCCGATGATCTGGGGTTACTACAAGAACGACGATCAGATCCTGAAATCGGCCGCCAAGGCCAAAGACGCCGGCGCCACCACCCTGCTCGGCTTCAACGAGCCTGATCACCATGACCAAGCCAACCTGAAGGTGGAGACGGTGCTGGACGCCTGGCCGGTCCTGATGAAGACGGGGATGCGGCTCGGCAGCCCGGCCCCGGCCCATGCGACGCGCGAGTGGATGACGGCCTTCATGAAGGGCGTCAAGGAGCGCAACCTACGGGTCGACTTCATCAGCGCCCACTTCTACCCGGGCACCGACGTCGACGGCTTCGTCAACCAGATGAAGAAGGTCTCCGGACTGTATGAGAAGCCGGTCTGGATCACGGAATTCGCCGTCGCCGACTGGTCGGCCAAGACCCGCGAACAGAATCGCGTCAAACCCGAGCAGGTACTGACGTTCATGCGCAAGGTTCTCCCGAAACTGGAAGCCCTCGACTGCGTGGAACGTTATGCCTGGTTCGCCGCCGGCCAGCAGAACCGCAAGCTCGGCCCGTCCGCCCTCTTCGACGACAAGGGCAACCTGACTCCGCTGGGCGAGTTCTACGCTTCGGTCTGAAGATCCGGCGGTCGGTCGCGGCGCCGAGGCCTCAGTTCTTCTTCGGCTCAGCGCGCGGGGGCAACATCCCGAGATACTGCTCGCGCGCGGCCTTGACCCGGGCCTTCAGCGGCGCGACCTGAGGGGTGAGCTCGGCGGAGGACCGGGCGATCTCGTCGAGGTTCTTTTCGCGCTGCGGGATGTCCTTCTGCGCGGCCTGCAAGGCCTTGTCGGCGCCGGCTTTCTCACCTTGGGCGAGCTCGAGCCGCTTCGCGGCGGCTTCGACGAGCAGCCGCTTGGCTTCGACCGGCTTCGCGGCTTCGGCGAGCCGGGCGCGGACGGCGGCGAGCGCCTTCTCCAGGGCCTGCAGGCCTTCCTTGGCTTTGCCGACGGACGCCTGCAAGGGGGGCAGCTTGGCGGCGTGCTCTTTCTCCGCGGCGACGCCGGGGGCGGCGAGCCGGTCGCGTTCGACGATATGCTGGGTGCGCTCCTTGACGAGCGCGGCCACTTCGACCCCGGCGGGCACGACGCCCTTGTCGGCGGCGACGGCGGCGGCTTCGGCCGAGACGGCGGCGGCGACCGCGGCCTGTTCGGACGACTTCGCGGCGGCGACGGACGCGTCGGCCAGAGCCTGCGCGGTCCTGACCTTGGCCAGCGAGATCTTGGCGGCGGCGAGCTGCTGCTCGGTCTGCTTCTTCCGTGAAAAGTACCCGAAGGAGAAGACCGCGGTGAACGTGCGGGCCTCACCGTAGGCTTGCTCGGCGGCGGCGATCTCGCGGCCGGCCTGCGCCGTGGCTTCGGCTGCCTTGCCGGCCGCCCGCGCCTGGGCCTTCGACCTCTCCGAAGCGGCGGCGGCGGCCGACTGCGCCCTGCCGGCGGCGGCCTTGGCCGCCTGGGCGGCCTGCTTCAGCGCATCGACCTTGGCCGTGGCTTCGGTGATCCGCAGACGGAGCGGCGTGGTGTATTTCTCGCGATAGGCGGCCGCGGCGGCGGAGGCGGTGGCCACGACCGCGTCACGTTCCTGGCCGAGCCGGACGATGGCTTCTTCGTGTTCGTCGAGGAGCTTACGTTGGGCCTCGATCTTCCCCATGACCTCGGCTTCGTCGAGGCGCAGAGGCGACAGGGTCTTGTCCAGCGCGGCGAAGTCCGCCTTGAGCGCGTCGAGCTCAGACCGGAGCTTCGGCAGCCGTTCCTCGGCCTGCGCGATGACCTGTCCGGAGGATGCGATCCGCGCGGCAGCGGCGACCTTGGCGGCTTCGTTCTCGGCCTTGGCGGCGACGAGGTCGGCGAGGTCCTGCTCGAGCTTGGCGAGCTTGTCCTGCCCGGTCAGGACGCCGACATTGAACTGGGCGGCCTTGAGGACGACGAGGCGTTCGCGATGCGCGGCGGCCTGGGCGGAGAGATCGCGGACGGCGGCCTGCGCGGCGACGAGTCCGGCGCGGGCCTTGGCGAGCGCGGCGTCAGCCGCACGGTAGGCCTCACCGGCCGGACGGACCAACGCGGCCTCCTTGGTGAGACGCTCGGCGGCCTTGTTCTGCGAGGCGACAGCCTTGTCAGCCTTCTCCCGCTCTTCGGCGGTCTTGGCCTTCCCCTGCATCGACTGCCAATAGGTCAGGGCCTTCTGCTGCTGGGCGAGCTTGGCTTCGAACTCCGCGAGCTTCTGGGCGGCGGGCTCGCCTTCGGCCTTCTGCTTGGCCAGCGCGGCTTCGGCGAGAGGCAGGCCGGCCTCGGCGGTCTTCAGGGCGGATTCCGCCGACGCGAGCGCAGGCACGAGCTCGGCGAGACGCTTCTCGGCGGCGGCGAGTCGTTCGGCCAACTTCGGCGGATTGCTGGAGACCTGCGTGATCTCGCGGCCCGTCTCGCTTTCGAAGAAGCGTACTTCGCCGAGCCAGTTGCCGGTGACGAAGACCTTGGAATCGTGGAGCGCGACCACCTTGGCGACCTGGTCGGCCTGCTTGACGCCCTGGGCCTGCGGCAGGCGCTTGCCATCGACGCCCCAGAGGGCCGTGGTGCCGTCGGCGCCGGCCGAGAGGAGACGTCCGTCCGGGAGGAAGGCGACCGAGCGGACGTTGCCGCCATGGGCCGACCAGCTGGCGACCTGCTTGCCGGTCTTCATCTCCCAGGTCATGATCACGCCGTCGGCGGAACAGCTGGCGAGGACGTTCGAATCGGCCCGCCAGGCGAGGTCGGTGACGACGCCCTTATGCTGGCCGAGGTTGTAGAATTCGCCGCCGTTGTCGGCCTCCCAGACGAAGACGTTGCCGTTGCGGTCGGAAGTCGCGAGCAGGACGCCGTCGGGGCTGAAGTCCGCGCCGGTGACCCACTCGGTGTGCTTGGCGATGACGTAGAGTTCCTCGCCGGTGGCGACGTCGAAGCACTTCACCTTCTTGGTGTTCGTCCCGAAGGCGATCTTACGATGGTCCGGAGTGATGTCGGCCGACATCACCTGATCGAACTCCTTGCCGACCTCGGTGACGCGCCGTCCCGTCCGGACGTCCCAGACGACGGCGTGGCCGGACTTTCCTCCGCGGCCGCCGCCCAGGATGAGAAGCGATCCGTTGGCGCTGAACTTGAGCGAGCGCGCGTGACCCTCGGCGTAAGGGAGGACGCCCGCGAGCTCGTGGCTGTCGGTGTCGTAGAGCAGGACCTGCTTCTGGCCGGCGACCGCCAGCAGGGAGGTCCACGGACTGGCCGCCATCGCGACCACCGCGGAGGTGCGAGGGGTCACGATGACCGGCTCCAGCAGGACGTGCTCGGGACGGGCCACGGGACCGGCGGGCTTGCCGGCGCCGCCGGCGAAGGAAAGGTCGACCTTAGGCCGGGCGGAGGCCTTCGCCACGCTGCCCTTGGCCTGAAGCAGGCCACCGGCGATCCACTTGGAGAGGAGCGTGAGGTCCTTCGCGTCGAGCGGCGCGCCTTCCGGCGGCATGAAAGGCTCTTCTTTCTTGGAGCTGCAGGTCCACAGACGGCTGCCCTGGGGGTTGCCGGCGTCGACGACCGCCCCGCCGCTGCCGCCGTTCATCAGGCCGGCGTAGCTGGTCAGTTCCAGGCCGCCCTTCTTCTTGTCAGGGTTATGACAAGAGAAGCACTTATTCTCGAGCAACGGACGGATGTGGTCGTCGTAGGTGAGCTTCTCGGCGTCCTGCGCGCCGGCCGCGGTCGCGACAAGCCCGGCCGCCAGGATGAGGCAGCGGCGGGTGAGCCAGCGGGACGACGAGGGGGCGGTCATACGGACGGGGCTCAGTGGTTGAAGGAGAATTCCTTCGAATTCATCAGCGCCCAGAAAGCGTCCTCGAGGACGACCCGGCGGTTGCCCGGATCGGCCGCCAAAGCCGCCCCGACCGACTTCTTCTCCGCCGCGGACGGCGCCCGGCCGAAGACGCGGAGGAAGAGTTCGGTCAGGATCTCGTCGTCCGACCGGCCGGAGGCGATCAACTTCTCGACCACCTGGCCCCGGCGGATGCGTTCGTTGACCGCGTCGCCGTTCATGAGGTGGAGGGCCTGCGAGAGGTTCGGGTCGGTCTTCACCTCGGTCGAGGCGACGGACTCGCGCTTGGAGCGCCCGAAGGTCGTCAGGAAGTAGTTCGAGACGGCGCCGTCGGCGATCTGCACGGCGCGGGCGCCGAGCGGGAGGCCTTGGAACTTGTTGGGGGTCTCGGTGATCTGGGAGATGGCGTCCAGGAGGACCTCGGCGCGCACGCGGCGGACCTGCGCGCGGGCGAAGTTGAACTTGTCGTCGGCGTTCGACGCATTGGGCTTCGAACTGCGCTGGTAGGTGGCCGAGGCGGTGATGTCGCGGACCAGGCGGCGGACGTCGTAATCGTATTCGGTCAGGCGGGCGGCCAGCGCGTCGAGCAGCTCGGGATTCGTGGGCGGATTCGAGATCCGGACGTCGTCGACCGGATCGACCACGCCGACGCCCAGGAAGTGGGCCCAGACGAGGTTGGCGATATTGCGGGCGAAGTAAGGATTGCGCGGCGAAGCGATCCACTCGGCCATGACGCGGCGGCGGTCGTCGCCCGGCCTGAGCTCCGGCGTCTCGCCGCCGAGGAACTTCGGCTTCATGTTCTGCTTCGTGAGGAAGTGCGCCGACTCCCCCGACTTGCTGTTGAAGATGATGACTTCCTGCGGATCGTCGGTGTTCTTGCGGCCGATCTGGGCGAAGAAGGCGTTGAAGCCGTAATAATCGTCCATCGTCCAGCGGTCGAAGGGATGGTTATGGCACTGCGCGCACTGGATGCGCATCCCCATGAACACCTGGGCCACGTTCTCGCTGAGCTTCAACCGGTCGAGCTCGGACTGGTAGTAATTGACCGCGGGCACGGAGACCGTGCCGCCGCTGGCGGACAGGAGGTCGCGGACGATCAGGTTGATGGGACGGTTCTTGCCGATCTCGTCCGCGAGCCAGTTGTAGTAGAGCAGCGCGTTCTTGTAGAACGGCGGCGCGTTGTTGCCGGCGTTGATGCCCGAGCGGATCTGGAGCAGTTCGGCCCACTTCATCACCCAGAGCTCCGTGAACTCCTTCCGCTGCAGCAGTCCCTCCACGAGCCGGGCGCGCTTGTCGGGATGCTTATCCGCCAGGAAAGCGGTGAGTTCGGCGGGCTTGGGGTAGAGGCCGATGACGTCGATGAAGACGCGGCGGATGAACTCCTCGTCGGTGCAGATCCCCGAAGGCACGATGCGCAGGCGATGCAGGCGTTCGTTGACGGCCTTGTCGACGTAGTTGACCTCGGCGACCGCCGGACGCTCGTAGGCGAGGTCCTTCGGGATCACGACGGCCTGGGCGGTGACGCTGAAGACGTCGAACCGGGCGAGCATGAAGGCGGCCCCGCGTTCGCCGGAGCGCACCAAGCCGGCCTTGTCGACCTTGGCGACGGGGTCGTTGTTCGACATGAACAGGGCCAGCTGGGTGACGTCCCGGTCGGTGCCGTCGGAATAGGTCGCGCGGACGGTGATCTGCTGGACGGCGTCCTTCCCCTCGAGCAGGAACTGCTTCGGGAAGACCTCGATGCCCGTGACCTTGGCGACATCCGGGGCGTCGTCCTTCGCCCCGTCGGCGATCCACTCCAGGATGGTCCGGTTATACGCCGAATCGGCCGGGAAGAGCTGGTTGCCCGAATGCGGGACCGCCCCGACGGCTTTCTCGACGAGGGTGCTCTCTTCGGGGATGGCGAGGTTGATGCGCCGGCCGACGAGCTCGCGCGTCAGCCGGACATAGTCGCCTGCGGGATCCATGCCGAAGAGCGAGAGCCGGAAGCCGTCCTTGCCGCGGGCCGCGCCGTGGCACCCGCCGCTGTTGCAGTTGGCGCGGAGGAAGACCGGCATGACGTCCTGCCGGAACGAGACGGCCCGGTCACGACGCCCCTCCTTGACCGTCACGGGGATGCTCACCGTCCGCCCGCCGAGCGTGGCGACGAGTTCGGTGCGCCCGCTGTCGGCGACGGCGTGGAGCGAATAGTCTTCGCAGCGCGCGACCTGCGTGTCGGCGATCCGCAGGTCGGCGAAAGCGGTGACATCGCGCGTGGTGGCGTCCTTGAAGGTCGCGAAGACGACGATGCGATGGAAGTCGCGCTTGGTCTCGAGCGCCACCGCGGCGGGAAAGATCTCGAGCTTCTCGAGCGTCGGCAGCTTCCGCGCGAGGTCGGCCGCGGGATCCGCCGCGGCCTTCGCCTTGGCGGAAAGGGTCACGCCCGCCGGCCAGACGGCGCCTTCGGCGACCCAGCGGCGGAGGACGTCGATCTCGGCGGCCGGCAAGGGGCCGCCCTTCGGCGGCATGAGGTCGTCATGGTCCTTCGGCAGGACCAAGCGCTTCACGAGCTCGCTCTGGTCGGCGGCCACGCCCAGGAGCGCGGCGCCGCTGCTTCCTCCCTTGAGGAAGCCCTCCCGGGTGGTCATGAGCAGCTTGCCCTTGGTCTTGTCAGGGTTGTGGCACTCGAGGCACTTGCCTTCGAGGATCCCGCGGACCTCGTCGAAGGCCACCGGGGCGGCGGTGACGACGCTGGTGAGGCCGGCGGCGAGGAAGACGAGGAGCGAGCAGCGGCGGAGAGGCATGGGGCAAACTCAGTTCCTGGGGGTTTCGTTCTTCTGGCGAAGCTGCTCGAGACGGGACAGCACCACCGGAGCGGGCGCGGCGGCCGGCGCGGCCGGCTTAGGCTCGACGGGGGCGGCCGCCTTGGCCACCGGCGCCGGAGCGGCCTTGCGCGGGGCGTCGAGACGCATGATCGAACCGAGGGCGATGCGATGCGTGGCGAACCCTTTGCCTGTCGGCACATCGACCTGCACGAACATGTCGCCGGTCTTGCCGGGGCGCGTCTGGGCGTCCGTCTCGACGGTGAAGCGCAGCTCCTTCGTTTCCTTGGTGACCTTGAGGGGGGCGATGCGGACGGTGTCGGGGACGCCGACCAAGCGCGCGACGGCCTCGCCTTCGAACGGACGGAGGACTTCCAAGGCGGTCGCCATGACTCCCGGCTTGCCGACCTCCATCGCCGTGAGCGGGATCGCGCCGGCGGCGACGTAAGGGGCCTCGGTGACGACGGCGGCGAAGGGCGAAGCGTTGAAGACCCTTCCCTTCCCGGCGTCCGCCTCGCCCTGGACGATGAACTGCCAGGTCTTCGGCTCGACGTTGGCGTTGGCGCTCAGCTCGAAGACGCACTCGGAAGACTCCGGAGGGATCGTCTGCTCGCCGAGCGCGGAGATGCCGGGCGGGGTCCAGCACATGAAGACGCGGATCGGACCCTTGAAGCCTTCCTGACGCTTCGCGAGGACCTTGAGGCGGGCGACGCCGTTGCGTACCAGCGGAGCCGGCAGCGCCTCGATCGCCAGGGAATACGGGGCGGCGTCCACGACGGCCACCGGCAGCTGCTCCTCGACGCCCTGGTAATAGATCGTGTTGCCGATGCGGACGAGGTCATACGTCCGGCGCATCTGCCCGACGATCTTGTTGAGCGGATCCTTCGGCCGCAGCAGCGGCGTGACCACCGCGCCGGCATGCGGGGCGTCGGCCGCGGCTTCCAGCACGAGCGGCACGCCGGGCAGGCCGCCCGGGGCGTCGTCGGCGAGCAAGGTCACTCCCTTGGGCAGCCCCGGGAGGTCGAAGCGGTAGTCTCCCTGCACTCCATTGCGCGTGAAGTTGGCGAGCAGGACCATCCGGCCGCCGCGCGGGACGGCCATGAACTGGCGGTAGCTGGTGTCGTTGATGTTATACTCCGGCGAAGCGAAGGTGAGGCTGGGCTGGGAGGCCACCAGCTCGACCCGGTAGACGAAATTGACGCCGCCGCGGTCAAGGTGATCGGTGACGCGCACGACGTAGTCGCCGTCGGCCGGCACGGTCAGGCGGAAACGGGAATCCAGACGGCGCAGGCCGCCGCCGTCGTCATTGGCCGCGAGCGAATTCCCCTTGGGACCGAGCACCGTGACCACGGGGTCCAACGGTGAACCCAAGGACTGCGCCAAGGCGCGTCCTTCGAAGACCTGGCCTTTCTTCAGCGTCAGGCGGAAGCAGTCGACGTCGCCCGGCTTGGCGATGATGCCGTTGAGGGCATAGGCGGCGGCCTCCGGCGCAGGCGTCGCCTGCCCGGGGGCGTCGTTGGGCTCGGCTTCGAGGGTGTTGTCGACGGACGACAGGCGGAAGAGGTTCCCCGACGGCGCCGCGGGCTGGGACTTCGGATAAAGTACGAAGTCCGCGTCGTCCTCGGCGGGGAGGACGACCTCCTCGGCGAACGAATCCTTCGGCTCGAGGAACCTCACCGTGAGTTTGGAGCCGAGCCTGCCGCCCGCGGGGTAGGTCGCGTCGGGCCGGCGGAAATCGCCGACATGCAGGCGGTAGAAAGAATTGGCCGAACCGCGGTAGGACGACTCGCGGACCATGACGTAATAATCGCCGTCGTATTCGGCGGTGAAAGAGCAGTAACCGTCCTGCCGGTGCAGGATGGTGTCGTCCGAGAAGGCCTTCTCGAACCGGTCCTTGTCCAGGATCGCGACATAAGGATCCATCGCGCCCTGCGGCATGGCGGCCAGCCGGAGCGCGTCGACCTGCACGCCGATGCGCTGGCCCTTCCTGACCGTGAGCTTGTAGTAGTCGACGTCCTCGGCGAGGACGACGCCCTCGACGGTCTGATTAAGCGCGATGGGCTGGGCGGCCGTGAACTCGCTGTTCGGCTCGCGCTCCTCGACGTTGGGGTAGGGGCTGGCGAAGAACTGGCGAAGGTGCGAGACGCCCGACTTCGTGCGCACGCGCATGACATGGCTGCCGGCGCGGACGGCACGGTCGATGGCAAGGGTGAGCTCGACCTTGGAAGACGACCGGCTGTCGACGCTCCGCACCCGGAAGCCCGGCGTGTAGAACAGCAGGTCCTCGAAATCATCCAGGCGGGCGCCCGTGATCGTCAGCTTCACGTCCGCGCCGATCTGCCCGCCGTGCGGACGCAACGACGACATCTCGGGATAGGCCGCCCACGCCGCCAGCGGGGCGAACCAAAGCGCGAGGCGGAGGCGGAACTTCATGGAGAGATCGGGACGAGGCCCCGCCGGAAGGCGGGCGCCGTTCAAGCCAGCCAATCGGTCATCACGCGACCGCCGTTGACGATGTCGATCGGACGGCCGCCGTCGGACATGATCCGCTTCTCGGCGTCGATGCCGAGGGCGCGGTACATGGTCTTGGCGAGGTCCTCGGGGCCCACCGCGTCGCGGTCCGGCTCGCCGCCGAGCGCATCGGAGGCGCCATGGACGTAACCTTCCTTCATGCCGCCGCCGGCCATGGCCACGGAGAACACGCGCGGCCAGTGGTCGCGGCCGTTGGTGGCGTTGACCTTGGGGGTGCGTCCGAATTCGGAGCTGACGAGCACCAGCGTGCGCTTGAGCAGGCCGCGCTCCTGGAGGTCGGTGATGAGCCGCGCGAAGGCCTGGTCGAACTGCGGCGCCTGGCCGTCGAAGGCCCCCTTGATGTTGGAGTGGTGATCCCAGCCCCCGAAGGTGACGGAGACCATGCGCACGCCCGCCTCGACGAGGCGGCGGGCGAGCAGGAAACGCTGGCCGGCGGTATGACGGCCATACTCGTCGCGGAGCTTGTCGGACTCCTTGGAAAGGTCGAAGGCTTCGCGGGCCTTGGCGCTGCTGACGAGTCCGTAGGCGGCCTGCTGGAAGCTGTCCATCGCGCCGATGGCGTCGGATTTCTCCGTGGCGCGGAAATGTTCGTCGACGGCGGCCAGCATGCTGCGACGGCGTTCGGAACGCTGCGCGGTCACGTCCTTCGGCGCCGAGAGGTCCCGGACCACGAAACCTTTGTCCGCCGGATCGCTCCCGAGCGCGAAAGGACCGAAGGCGCTGCTCATGTAACCCGTGCCCTGCTCGGGCATGGTCTGGGAGGGGATCACGACGTAAGGCGGGAGATGATTGCGGCTGCCCTGCTCGTGCGCGATGACGGAACCATAGCTCGGGAACTTGATCGCGGGGCTGGGGCGGTAGCCCGTCAGCATGTTATGCGTGCCGCGCTCGTGGGCGGCCTCGCCGTGCGTCATGGAGCGGACGACGGTGAGCTTGTGCATGATCTTCGCGATGTTGACGAATTTCTCGCCGACGTATTCGCCCGGGACCGTGGTCTTGATCGGCGTATAGGGGCCGCGGTAATCGGGGGCCGCGAACGGCTTGGGGTCCCACGACTCATGCTGGGCCATGCCGCCGGGCAGGTAGATGTGGATGACGGCGTCGGCCCGGGCGTCGAGCGAGCCGCCCCGCGGGCCTTCGGCGGCCTGCAGCTGCAGAAGACCCGGGAGACTGAGACCCAGGGTCCCGGCCATGCCGACCTGCAGGAAGTCGCGACGACTCCAGGCTCCGGGGAGACCGGGGTGATTGCCCTGACAACGGGGGTGCAGCTTCATCTTGGGGTGGGGGGTACGTATGAGACAACGCCGCCCGGGGAATGTTGCCAACAAATAGCAGGCGGGCGGGAACCCTTCCGGAGGCCCGCATATCTATCTTTTGACACCTCCGTCCGCCCGAGGTAGACCCACGCACCCCTCCCCCTCCCCATGTCGACCCAACCCCCGTCCGCCCCTTCCGCCCCGACGGACGAAGCCGTCCTCGTCCGAGGCTTCCGCCTGGTCCTGATCGCCTCGGCGCTCTTCATCGCCGGCTGCTCGGCTTTCTTCTCCGTGCGCGGCCTCGGCCTGCTGTTCGTGGGCTCGGAGATCGAGGTCATGATCATGGCCTCCAGCCTGGAGATCGGCAAGCTGGTCGCCGCCTCGTTCCTCTACCGCTACTGGGACCGCATCAACCGCACCCTCCGCTTCTACCTCACGGTGGCGGTGGTCGCGCTGGTGGCCATCACCTCGCTCGGCAACTACGGTTACCTCGCCCGCGCCTACGAGAAGACCACGACCAACATCGCCCGCGCCGAGTCCGAGATCGCCTCGCTCGAGAAGGAGATCGCCCAGACCCAGACGCAGATCGCGGAATCGCGCGGGAAGAACCAACGCGTCACGACGACGTCGCGGGAAGACGTGACCAAGGCGCAGGCCCGGCTCGCCCAGGCGACGGAAGCCCTCGGTCAGTCGCTGACCCGCCTGCAGCAGCAACGCCAGAGCCTCGCCGACCGCCGCACGCTCGAAGTCGGCTCCCCCGCCCAGCGCGCCGCCCAGCGCGCCGACGTGCTGGCGAAGAGCATCGCGGCCGAGGAGGCCGCCAACGTCAAGGCGGTGGCCGCCGAGGAAAGCACCATCGCCGGCCTCAACGAACGCCTGCGCGGCCTCGACCAGGCCGTCGAAGCCTACACGAAACAGGGCTCGACCACGGTCTTCATCTTCGAACGCGACGGCGTCCGCCTGGGCCAGCAGCTCCGCGAGGAGCAGAAGCCGGAACGCGAAGGGATCCGCGCCGAACTGGCCGCCGCCACGGCCCGCATGGAGCGCCTGCGCTCCGCTTCGGAGGCCCGCGTGGAACGCCTGCGGGCCGAACAGGGCCGCCTGAGCGAAGCTTCGTCGAAGGAACTGACGCAGCTGCGCGGAGCCTTCGACGCCGACCTGGCGCGCATCGACTCCGAAGAGAAGGCCCTGCGCAAGAGCGGCGGCGAGCAGGTCGCCGCGCTCGAGCGCCAGCTCGCCGTCCTCCAGGAACAATCCCAAGGCAAGGTCACGCTCACCGACACGGAACTGGGCGACCTCTACCGCCAGGTCCGCGAACGCCAGGAGCGCATCAACGGCCTCCGCGACCAGATCGCCGGCTCCGACATCGGCTCCTACCGCTTCGTGGCCCGCGCCTTCGAGGCCGAGGCCGATGACGTGGTGAAGTGGCTGATGCTCGCCCTGGTCGCCGTCTTCGACCCGCTCGCGGTGACGTTGGTGATCGCCTTCAACATGGCCGTCCAAGGCCGTCGCCCCGCCCCCGCGGGCGTTCCGACCTCTGAAAACGCAGGGGACGACGAACGCGGCCCGCGGCCGGCCCGCCGTAGCGCCTGGAGCACAGGCGAGCTCACGGTCGTCGGCATCCTCGTCGGCGCCGTCGTCCTGCTGGTCATCTGGGCGCTGGCCTCCGACGACGCCCCGCGTCCCGCCCGGGTCGGCGGCACCACCATGCTGAGCGTGCCGGCGGACAGTTTCGCGGTCGTGACGATCCGGCCCGATGAGTTCACCCAGAAAAGCGGCCAAGGACTGCCCCAGTGGCTCGAAAGCGCCGGCGGCAAGGGCCTCGGCCTCGCGGTGGGCGAACTCCTCCGCCACGGCCTCGACCCGCGCGCCGACCTCTACGCGTTCGCGAAATTCCCCGCCCAACGCGCGGCCGATACGAGCACGCAGAATCCGGTGATCCTCTGCGGCGCCGTCCTCCGCGTGACCGACCCCGTCGCGGCCGAGGCCGGCCTCTCCCGCATCGCGGACCAGATGAACGGGCTCCTCCGCAACGACGGACCTTCGAAGCTCACCCGCAACCGCTCGATGATCCGCCACGGCGAAGGACGCTACATGGACCCCGAAGGCGGTTTCTTCACCTTCGGCCTGACGAACCAGACCGCGATCATCCTGCTGGAGTTCGACGGGAACCCTCTGGCCCCTTGCGTGGAGCAGGAGATCCGCCGCTGCCTGAGCCGCCCCGAAGCCCGCGCCATGGTGGCGGGCGAGACCGCCGTCCGACTGCCCGCGCAGGCGCTGGGCCAGCCCGGCGCGCTCACGGTCTGGCTGGACTCCGCCCGCTTGTTCGGCCGCCTGCCGATGGGCGAGGCGAGCCGGAACCGCTACGAGAAACTCCGGTCGACGCTCGATTTCGAACTGCTGCTTTCCCTGCGTCCCGCCGGCCGCGACGGCCTCACCCTCGACGCGCGTTACGCCTACCAGGCCGAACGCTTCGCCGACGGCAAGGTCCGCGACCTTCCGGTGAGCGTCGCCGAGAAGGCGCCCGCGAACCCTGATTTCGGCTGGAAGCTCATCAACCGCAGCCTGGATACCCTCGACTTCGACGCCATGATCGACCGCATGCGCGAGGCGCTGGGCGACGACCGCACGGCCGGCGCCCCGCTCGTCCACGTGGAGAAGTCGGTGGTCAACGCGCAGCAGGCCCGCTTCACGATGCGGGCGAAGTTCGACGCGAAGGCGGGCCCTCCCCTGGTCGCGGCCTGGCAGCGTCTGGCCCGTTGAGAAGATGCGGA
Organism: Verrucomicrobiota bacterium; assembly: GCA_039796215.1. Classification (GTDB taxonomy): domain Bacteria; phylum Verrucomicrobiota; class Verrucomicrobiia; order Opitutales; family UBA953; genus UBA953. The sequence continues at coordinate 6,452 of JBDKKH010000237.1, read as the reverse complement.
CGTCGGCATGCCTGCTGGCCGGTTCGCTGTGCATAGCCGCGTTGTTCCTCGCGGGTTGCCAGCATGAGATCGGCGGCGCGACCGCCGCCCCCGTGAAAAGTTCCGGCTCCGGCGGACACCGACCGAAGAAGCCTGAGGCCAAGGACAAGGCGAAAGCCAAGACCAGCCAGCCCAAGCCTGAAGTCACCCCGGCCAAGACCCCAGACGCCCCGGCGAGCGCCGCGCGTCAGGAGGAGAAGCCCAAGGTCGCGGCCGCCGGCAAGACCGACCTCCCCGTGGAAGCGAACGCTTCAGGCACGCCCGACAAGCCTGCCACCACGCCAAGCACCCCCCGCGAAGCAGACGTGACGGAGACGGGTTCAGGCAAATCCGCCCGTCCGAAGAAAACCCCGCCGAACTCACCCGCCCTCAAACTGACCGACGGCTCCGGGCGAACCGCCGACCAAGCCCGAGGACAGGCCAGCCTGAGCGGGATCAATCCCGACGGAAGGACGGAAGCCCGTCCCGCCCCGCGCGTGCTTTCGGTGAAGCCGGACGTTGCTTCATCCGCTCGCGGGACCACCGCACCCGCTCCGGTGAAGACAGGTGAGATCCTCTCAGCTAGAACGACGTCCGGAGACACGGCCCAGCGTCCGACGAATCTCTCGATGACGGACGGAAAACCGGACGCACGGTCCGCAACCGGGGCCCCCGTCGCCCTGCCCGCTCCTGCTGAAGAAAAGTCGGGCAGCGTCGAACGGATCGCCAAGCCGCTGAACCTCACCGCATGGCTGGCCGACGAAAAAGCCCACGCGGAGTGGCTGCGTCGCCAGCAGGAAAGGCAGGCGGCCGCCAACGCCGCCCGTGAAAGCGAACGTCTGCGCCTGAAGCGCGCCCGGGATCGGATGATCCTGGATGAGAATCCGGATAGCCCGGAGAAAACTCCCGTCCGGGAGTAAGCGGACGGCGGCTTCGGGTCGGGCAGCCTTCGCGGACGCTCGCCGTTTGAATGGGTTTGCCTATCCCCGCGCCCGGCCTTCACCCTTGGGCACTTCCCCATGCCCTCCCTCCGCATCCTCGCCCTCCTCGCCTTCACCGCCGTCGCCGCGAGCGCGGCCGAAGTGAAGTACCAGCTCCTTCCTAACTTCCTCGGCACCCCGCCCAACAAGGCGACCATCGGCAACGGCCACGGCGAGATCGCCGTCGACTCCGCCGGCCAGATCTACGTCAGCGTCCAGGAGAAGGACGCCGGCATCCAGGTCTACGGCAAGGACGGCAAATACCTCAAGACCCTCAAGCTCCCGAGCTCCCTCCACGGCTTCGTCATCCGCAAGACCGATGCCGGCGAGTTCCTCTTCGGCGCCGTGCTCAACGAACAGCGCTTCATCAAGGCCAAGCTGGACGGCTCGGTCGTCCTCGAGATCAAGAAGGACGCCTTCCCGGCCGAGCAGGCCAAGGCCGGCCTGAAGCTCACCGGCTGCGACGTGGCCGCCAACGGCGACATCTACGTCGTCGACGGCTACGGCAAGAGCTGGGTCTTCGTCTTCGACCAGGCCGGCAAGTTCAAGTCGGTCTTCGGCGGCCCGACGCAGGTCGTCGAAGGCAAGGGCTTCGCCAACACCCACAAGGTGTTCGTCGACACCCGCTTCAGCCCCGCCCGCCTGCTCTGCCTCGACCGCGGCAACAACCGCATGTTCCACGTCGACCTCGACGGCGCCAACCCGCGCATGATCGCCGCCAAGGGCCTGCGTAACCCCTCCTCGGCCTCCTTCCACGGCGACCTGATGTGCGTGGCGGAGATCGCCGGCCGCGTCTCGGTCTGGGACAAGGACGGCAAGATGGTCGCTTCCCTCGGCGTCAATGACACGAAGGGCCAGACCAACACCCCGGGCGTGAAGCCCGCCGACTGGCGCGAAGGCGTCGTCACCTCGCCCCACGGCATCACCTTCGACCTCGACGGCAACATCCTCGAGACCGAGTGGAACCAGTTCGGTCGCGTGCTCCGCTGGAACCGCCAGTGATCCGCGCCCGTCGCTGGCTGGCCGCGACTTGGGGAGCCCTGGTGCTCCCCTTGTTCGTCTGCGCCCATGACGGCGAGGCGCTGCTGGCCAGGCTGACCCTCCGCGCCGACGGCTCCTGCGCATTGCAGGTGACGGCCGACCTCGAGGCGAACTTCCGGATCAAGCAGGAAGCCGAACTCGCCCAGGCCGCCGCGGGGCTGTTCGTGGTGACGAGCGAGCGCGACCAGCGGCCGCTGGGCTCCCTCGCCGGTTCGCCGGCGATCTCCGCCGCGACGAAGCTCGACCCGGACGCGCCGATCCCGCACTCGGCCGAAGAACTGGCGAAGACCTTCCGGCTGGGCCGCGCGGAGTGGCGCTGGACGCCTGCGCCCCGCAACTTCGTGCTCCGCCTCCCCCCCGAGAGCCCGCACACGGTACTGCTCTGGCTGGTCGACGAGACCAAGCCCGACCTCAAGCCGCGCTGGGTGATGATGATCGCCGGCGACGAGTCGCCGCTCATCCAGGCCCACGAGCCTTCCGGGATGACCGGCCGACGGATGCTCCTCTTCTGCGGCGGCGCCATGCTCATGGCCGTCGCCCTCTTCGCGGGCCTGGGATCGCTCCTCCGTTCCCGCCGACGGCGGACGGCCTAGGCCGTGACGGCCTCGACGAAGCCGGCCCGCGCTTCGAAGTGCGGATTATGCCCGCTGTCGGGCAGCGTGACGATCTCCGCCTGCGGGAAATGCGCGCGGATGGCGGCGTGGTCCTCGTCCCGGATATAATCCGACTTCCCTCCGCGCACGAAACGCACCGGCCCGTCCCAGACCTCGGCGGCGGCCAGCGGATTGCCGAGGATCTCCGGCAGCGCGCGCGTGAGCGCCTCGCGATGCACGGTCCAGCCCCAGCGGCCCGCGGCGTCCTGGCCGAGATTGGTGAGGATGAACTGGCGCATGCCCCACTCGGGCACCTGCGCCGCGAGCTTCTCATCCGCGTCCTTGCGCGACTTCACCGCGGATAGGTCGAGGGCGTTCATGGCCGCGAACTCGACGCGCACGCGGTCGGCGTAGACGCGTGGGGCGATGTCGACGACGGTGAGGCGCGCGACGAGGTCGGGGCGGTCCATGACGAGGCGCATCGCGGCCTTGCCGCCCATGCTGTGGCCGACGAGGTGGACCGGGCCGAGGGCGAGGCGGTCGAGCAGCGCGACGACGTCCCCGGCCAGCGCGGCGTAGGAGCAATCGTCGTCCCAAGGCGAGGAACCGTGGTTACGGAGGTCCGGCGCGAGCACGCGATACCCGCGGCCGGACAGCGCGACCCCGGCGGACTGCCAATTGCGCGATGAACCGAGGAGGCCGTGCAGCACCACCAGCGGCGCGCCGGCGCCGCCGAGTTCGCGGACGATCAATGGGAGCGGTGCGGACACGGGAGGCCGTCCAAAGTGAAGCCGGCCCGCCTGAGGTCGAACCATTTCCCGCAGGCTTGTGTCGGCGGGCGGGCGGACCAATCTCCCGCGCATGCTTTCCTGCTTCCTCCTGCTGGCTTCGGCCGCCGCGGCGCTCGGCTCGGTGGAGGTCATCGCAGGTTCGGGCGCCACCGCCCTGCACGAGCCCTTCAGCCTCGCCTTTGACGCGCAGGGCGACGCCTACGGGGTCGAGTTCCAACCTACGAACCGCGTGTTCAAGCTGCGCGACGGCCGGATCGAACATGTCTCCGGCGTGAAGTGGAACAGCACGGGCAAGGCCCCGAAGCTCCCGGGGCAGGCCAAGCGCCTCGACCTGTCGCCCGCGGTGTTCGACGGGATGCACGACATCGCGGTCGGACCCGACGGCGCGATCTTCGTCGCTGACAGCTTCCAGCATCGCCTCGTCCGCCTCGATCCGCAGACCCGCGCCGCCACGCTCTTCGCCGGCACGGGCCAGGCGGGCTTCGCCGGCGACGGCGGACCGGCTGACCAGGCGCAGTTCAGGAGCCCGATGTGCGGCTCGCTCGACCCTTCCGGAAAATGGATGGTCGTCGCCGACCTCGGCAACCACCGCGTCCGCCGTATCGACCTGCGGACCGGCGTGGTCACGACCCTCGCCGGCAACGGCCAGAAGGGCCTGCCGGAAGACGGTGACGACGCCTTGCGCACGCCGATGGGCGACGTGCGCGCGACCTGCGTGGCCAAGGACGGCACGGTCTACGCGCTGCTGCGCGGCGGCCACGCGCTCGTGGCGATCAAGGACGGCAAGGCGGCCGTCGTGGTGAACAAGGCCGGGAAGGCCGGACCGGCCACCGACGGACCGGCCGCGACGGCCACGATGCGCGGCCCGAAATACGTGACGATGGACGCCAAGGGCGACGTGCTCATCCTCGACACGGAGAACCATTGCCTGCGTCTCTTCGATCCGGTGCGGCGGACCATCCGCACGATCGTCGGCGACGGCAAGAAAGGCGCGAAGGTCGGGGCGGACTGGGCCGGCACGCAGCTGGCTCGCCCGCACGGCGCGCGCATCGGACCGGACGGCCGTCTCTACGTCGCCGATACCGAAAACAACCGAATCCTCGTCGGTCCGGCCCCTTAAGCAGGGTACGGCCTGCTCGGCGGGGTTTTTGGGTTTGTCTCTTTCGGCAGGGGGCGGTTGGTTCTGGGGTCCCTTCCCGCCCAATGTCTTCGACCGGTTCCACCTCCTCTCGCCGTCCTTTCGGCCCCCGCGCTTTCGTGGGAGCCCACACGGCCTTGGTCACCCCTTTCCTCAACGGAGCGGTGGCCTGGGATGACCTGAAGAAGCTCGTCGAATTCCAGATCAAGGATGGCATCGATGGCCTGGTCGCCGTCGGCACCACCGGCGAATCCCCCACCCTCGACTACGACGAGCACATCGAAGTCATCCGCAAGACCGTCGAGTTCGCCGCCGGCCGCGTCCCGGTGATGGCCGGCACGGGCTCCAACGCCACGACCGAGGCCCTCGACCTCACCAAGCGGGCCGACGAAGCCGGCGCCGACGCGTTCCTGCTCGTCGCCCCGTATTACAACAAGCCCAGCCAGGAAGGCCTGTTCCGCCACTTCGCCCTGCTGGCGGAGTCCACCGCGAAGCCGATCGTGCTCTACTCCATCCCGGGCCGCTGCGGCATCGAGATCACCGTCGAGACGACCCTCCGCCTCCGGAAGAAGTACCCGAACATCATCGGCATCAAGGAAGCCGGCGGCCAGGTCGAGAAGGCCGCGCGCCTCGTCCGCGAGGCCGACCCGGAATTCATCGTCCTCAGCGGCGACGACTCCCTGACCCTGCCCTTCGCCGAAGTCGGCGCCCAAGGCATCGTCTCCGTCGCCTCGAACCTCATCCCGGGCCCGGTGGCCAGGCTCGCCCAGCTCGCGCGCACGAAGCAGTTCGCCGAAGCCAAGGTCCTGCACGACCAGCTCGCCGAGATCTTCAAGACCCTCTTCGTCGAACCCAACCCGGTGCCCGTGAAGCATTGCATGATGCGCGCCGGCATCATCCGATCCGACGAGGTCCGCCTGCCCCTCTGCGAGATGTCCGAGGCCAATCGCCTCCTCGTCGAACAGGTCGCCGACGCCACCCTCGCCTCCCTCCGATGAGCCAGCCCATCCGCATCCTCCTCAACGGCGCCAAGGGCCGCATGGGCCTCGCCATCGCCAACGTGGCGGCCTCCGAACTGGCCGTCATCGCCGCCGGCGTCGACCAGGGCGATGCCCTCGACGCGCACATCGGCTCCGCCGACGTGGTCATCGACTTCTCGTTCCACTCCGCGACCCTCGCCGTCGCGCAGCTCTGCGCCCGGCACAAGAAGCCGCTGGTGATCGGCACCACCGGCCACACGGCCGAAGAAAAGGCCGCGATCACCGCCGCCATCCAGGGACTCCCCGTGGTCTGGGCCGGCAACTACTCCGTCGGCGTGACGCTCCTCAACGCGCTCGTCCGTCAGGCCGCCCGCTCGCTCGCCGACGCCGGCCGCTGGGACGTCGAAGTGCTCGAGATGCACCACCGCCTGAAGAAGGATGCGCCCTCCGGCACCGCCGAGACGCTCCTCAAGATCCTCCTCGAAGAGCGCCAGCTCGCCAAGGAAGCCTTGAAGCACGGCCGCGAAGGCCTGGTCGGCGAACGCCCGCTGGGCGAGATCGGCGTGCACGCCATCCGCGGCGGCGACGTCGTCGGCGACCACACGGTCCTCTTCGCCGCCGAAGGCGAACGCCTCGAACTCACGCACAAGGCCTCGAACCGCGAGATCTTCGCGCGCGGCGCCGTCCGCGCCGCCCGCTGGCTGAAGAGCCGGCCCGCCGGCCTGTACGGCATGGAAGACGTGCTGGGGCTGAAGTAAGGCTTCAGGGGGCAAGCTGGCACGGTGACACGTGGACAAGGGGACGATACATCGTTGCCTTGGGTAGGGCTGGCCATCCTTGGCCGGCCGCGGCCGAGCAGGGATGCTCGGCCCTACCTAATGACAAATATCAAAGGGAAACCGGAGACCGGA
>JBDKKH010000236.1:0-9749 GCA_039796215.1 Verrucomicrobiota bacterium | reverse complement strand
GCCGCGGCGGTAAGCCCGCCTGAGGCCGACCCTCCTCCCCTCCAAACAGAAGGGCCGGCTCGCATCGCTGCGGCCGGCCCTTCTGGCTTAGGGGAACAGGAAGCTTAGCCCTTGATCTCCTTGTGCAGCGTGTGGCGGCGCATGGAGGGGTTGTACTTCTTGAGTTCCACCTTCTCCTGGGAAAGTTTCTTGTTACGGGTGGTCATGTAACGGGAGGGGCGCTTGCCTTCCTTGCGGGCTTCAGTGCATTCGATGATGACGGTTTCGCGGGGCATGTCTTTGGTCGGTTGGAAGGTCGAGGTTTGAGAGCCGCCCCCGTCGGAGCAAGCCCGAAAAAGAACCGGGCGGCCTTTGGGGCCGCCCGGGTCGTGAAGGGTCGAGGCTTAAAATCAGCCCCAGAGACGCTTCTTATGGCGATTTTCCTTCGAGCGCTTGCGGCGCTTGTGCTTGTTCATCTTCAGACGACGCTTCTTCTTGAGGCTTCCCATGGGTGATAGTGACTCGCAACTTGGCGACCCCGAGGACGACAGTAAAGCCGAAACTAAGCCGAAATCGTGGTCGCCGTGGACCAGGCTCCGGGGCCCCAGGTGCGTTGCAGCTCCGCAGCCAAGCGGGCGTGGTCAAAGTCCGCCCCGACCCACGCGAAACAGGCGCTGCCGCTGCCCGTCAGATGCCAGGTCGCCCCCGTGGCCTGACCAAGGCGGTCGAGGCCGACCGGCAGGGCGAGATGCTTCCTGAAGACGGGCGCGGCCAGGTCGTTGCCCAAGACGCAGGGATCGCCCTCGGGCGAGGCCTGCCATGCCGCGAGTTCCGCTTCGGCTTGGGCTGCCGGACGGTATCGGCCGGTACGGACCAACAAGGCATAGGCCTCGGGAGTCGAAACCCCGAAGGGCGGCTTGACCAAGACGACCGGCCGGCCGGCCAGTGCGGTGCGCGCCGACGGGGGCAAGACGCTCAGCTGCTCTCCCCTGCCCCGCATGACCGCGGCTTGACCGGACACGAAGAACGGGCAGTCGGAACCGACTTCGGCCGCCATGGCCTCCAGGGTGGCCTGGCCCAAAGGATCGCCCGAGGCCTGATCCAGCAGCCGCAAGGCCGCCGCGGCGTCGGCGCTCCCGCCGCCCAGTCCGGCCCCGTGCGGGATGCGCTTCGTGAGGTGGAAACGACCGGTGACACCGGACCGACGACGCGCGTAGGCCGCGGCGGCCTTGAGCACGAGATTGGAACCGTCCGTCGGCAAGGAGGCGTCATCGCACGTGAGCCCGGCCGGCAGGCTCGGATCAAGCGTCAGCGTGTCGGCCAGCCCCACCGCGACGACGAGACTGACCAGTTCATGGAAGCCATCGGCGCGGCGTCCGGTGATGGCCAGCGAGAGATTGAGTTTCGCGTGAGCGGCGGCGACGAACACGGCTGGAAGGTGGCCTGCGCGCGCCGCCGAGGCGAGGCGAATCCTCGGATCAGGCCCGCGGATGGGACTTGCGATGCACCTCGCGCAGCTTCGCGACGCTGAGGTGCGTGTAGATCTGCGTGGTCGAAAGCGAGGCGTGGCCGAGCTGCTCCTGGACCAGTCGCAGGTCGGCGCCGTTCGACAGGAGATGGGTCGCGCAGGCGTGGCGCAGCTTGTGCGGGGTGAGGTCGGCCGGAAGGCCGGCGCCCGCCAGCTTATGCTTCAGCATCAGCTGCACGGCGCGCGGGTGCAGACGGCCGCCGCGCGCGGCGAGCAGCAGCGGCGAGCCTCGTTCGGGCGTCCCGCGCAGCACAAGGTAGGCCTTCACGGCGGACACGGCGGCGTCGCCCACAGGCACGACGCGCTCCTTGGAACCCTTGCCCATCAGCCGGACGAGGCCGGTGCCCAGGTCAAGGTCTCCGCCGTCGAGCCCGCAGAGTTCGGACACGCGCAGGCCGCCGCCGTAGAGCAGTTCGAGGACCGCGAAGTCGCGGGCCTGGGCCTGCGGGTCGTCCGTCGCGTCATCCTCGGCGGAATCCATCAGGGTGTCGGTCTGCGCCTCGGTGAGGAAGCGAGGCAACGACTTCGGGAGTTTCGGCAAGACCAGGCCCGCGGCGGGCGTGGTCGTGATGCCGCCGCGCTCGCGCAGATCGGCCAGGAACGCGCGCAGGGCCGAGACTTGGTTATGGACCGAGCGCCGGCTATGCGTCGCCTGCCGTTCGATGACGAAATCGCGCAGGTGACGGGCGGTCAGTCGGGACCAATCCCCGTCCCAGCCGCCGTCGGCGGCCATCCACAGCGCGAACGCCTTGAGCGAACGCCCGTAAGTCAGGCAGGAAAGCGCCGCGAGCCGCCGGCCCGCGAGCTGACGGGTCAGGAAGGCGGACACCTCGGCCGAACCCGGCCACTCCTTCGGCTCCCCGTCGGTCGGATGGACGGGGCGTCGCTTCACGCTTGCGGCTTCTTGCCGTGCTCGGCGCGCACCGTGATGCCGATGCCGCCACGGACGCCGAAGGCGCCCGTGACCTCACACCAGACGGGGTCGATCGCGGCGACGAGGTCGTCGAGGATCTTATTCGAAAGGTGCTCGTGGAACATGCCCTGCTGACGGTAGCTCCAGAAATAGAGCTTCAAGGACTTCGATTCGACGATGCGGGGACCCGGGACGTAGCGGATCGTGATCTTGGCGAAATCGGGCTGGCCGGTCGCCGGGCACAGGCAGGTGAACTCTTCCGTCGTGAGCTCGACGGTGTAATGCCGGCCGGCGTTGCGATTAGGAAAAGTCTCCAGCGTCTGCTGGGGCTTGTTCTGGGTGTTTCCGAGGTGGGAAAGTCCGGAGAGGTCCTGAGGCTGAGTGGACATAGGCGGACAGCGAACCTATCCCGGCGAAAGAGACAAGCGTCGAACGGCGAAAGACCCGCCTCGGCTTGAACCGGCTTGCCTCAGCCCCGTCCCGCGGTTGCCTCCATGCACCCACGCCGCATGCACGTCCGGGCCATCGCCATCCTCGGAGCCACCGGCTCCATCGGCACGACCACCTTGGACGTCGCCCGCGCCCATCCGTCGCGCCTGAGGGTCGCCTCGTTGGCCGCGCACACGCGCTGGCGCGAACTGGTCGGACCGGCCAAGGAATTCGGCGTCGGCGTGATCGCGCTGGCCGACCCCGCCGCCGCCGCCGAAGCCCGCGCCTCGGGCGCGTTCCCGGCAGGCACCCGCATCCTCGAAGGAACGGCCGGCCTCACCGAGGCGGCCTGCCTCCCGGAAGTCACGATGGTCGTCTCGGCCGTCGTCGGCACGGCCGGCCTCGCCCCGACCCTGGCCGCGCTGGCCGCCCGGAAGGATGTCGCGCTGGCGAGCAAGGAACTGCTGGTCCTCGCCGGCAAGTTCGTCACCGCCGCCGCCCGCGCCTCCGGCGCCCGCCTGCTCCCGGTGGACAGCGAGCATAACGCGATCCACCAGCTGCTGCGCGACAAACCTCGCGGAGACATCGACCGCCTGGTGCTCACCGCCTCCGGCGGGGCTTTCCGCGACACGCCTCTCGCCGACCTCGCCCGCGTGACGCTGGCGCAGGCCTTGAAGCATCCCAACTGGAGCATGGGGCCCAAGGTCACGATCGACTCGGCGACGATGGCCAACAAGGGCCTCGAAGTCATCGAAGCGCGCTGGCTCTTCGACCTCCCGGCCGAGCGGATCGACGTCGTGGTGCACCCGCAGAGCATCATCCACTCCTTGGTGACGCTCACGGACGGCAGCCTGCAGGCGCTGCTCTCGCCGCCTTCGATGGCTTACCCCATCCAAGACTGCCTCCTCTATCCGGAGCGGCTCCCCTGCCCGGCCCCGCGGCTCGACCTGACCCAGGCGCTGACGCTGGGCATGACGCCGCCCGATCCGGCGCGCTATCCCTGCCTCGGCCTGGCGCGCGCCGCCGCCCACGCCGGCGGGACCGCTCCGGCCGTCTTCAACGCGGCCAATGAGGTGGCCGTGGCGGGATTCGTGGCCGGTCGGCTCCCCTTCCCGGCCATCGCCGAACTGGTCGGGCGCACGCTCGCCGCCGTGTCCGCGCGCGAACCGGCCGACCTAGCCGAGGTCCTCGCGGCGGACGCCGAGGCCCGCGTCGCCGCATCCGGACTCGCCCTCGGGCTGGTCCCGTGAAATAATCCCATTCTTCTCTTTCCATGGAAAACCTTTCTTTCGGCGACCTCCTCGGCTCGGTCTGGGGCATCGCCCTCGTCGTCGCCTTCTTCGGCGGCTCGATCTTCGTCCATGAGCTCGGTCACTTCCTGGCCGCCCGCAAGCGCGGCCTGAAGATCGAACGCTTCTCGATCGGCTTCGGTCCGCGCCTGTTCGGCTGGACCGGCAAGGACGGCGTCGACTACCGCGTCTCCATCATCCCGCTGGGCGGCTACGTCGCCCTGCCGCAGCTCGCGGACATGGAAGGCATCGAGGGCGAGAGCTCCGAGGACGCCGAAAAACTCCCCAAAATCTCCTACGCCGACAAGATGATCGTCGCGGTCATGGGCGCGGTCTTCAACGTCATCTTCGCGTTCCTCCTCGCCTGCGTGCTCTGGGTCACCGGCATGCCCGTGGCCGAGGGCAGCGCGAACACGGTCATCGGTTACGTGCCCGAACAGGTCGTGACCAGCTCCGGCCACCTCGCCGAACTCGGCCTGGGCAATACCGTGCCCGGCCCGGCGTTCAAGGCCGGCCTCCGCTCCGGCGACCGCATCCTCGCGATCGACGATGCGCCGGTGAGCAACTTCAACCAGGTCTCCGAAGCCGTGATGCTGGGCAACCGCCGTGACTCCCAAGGCAACCCGACCGCCACCTTCCGCATCGAACGGGCCGGCCAGGTCCTCGAGCTGGTGGTGCAACCGGCCCGGCTCGAAGTCAACGCGACCTCGGGCGACCGCGTGCGCGTCGCCGGACTGCAGCCCCGCACGGCCGTGATCATCGGCGGCCCGGCCCCCGGCTCGCCCGCCGAGAAGGCCGGCCTGAAGACCGGCGACCGCGTGCTCTCCATCGACGGTCACCCCCTGAACAACACCGTCGAGTTCCGCGAGATGCTGCGCAAGGGCGGCGCCAAGCCCCGCACGCTCATCGTCGAACGCGAAGACGGCGTGAGCGCCACCATGGTCGTGACCCCGCAGGTGACGACGACGGTGAATCCCGTGGGCATCATCGCCTACGGCGAAGAGGGCAAGCGCCGCTCCCTCATCGTGGTCCCCGTCACGCGCGACCTGCTCGACCGCGATCCGGCCGCGCCGCGCGACCAGCTCATGGTGCTGGGCATCTCGCCCGAGGACCCGACCCTCGCCGAGACCCTGCGCATCGGGACGATCATCGACAAGGTCGACGCCCGCGAGAAGATCGTCTCCGTCCGCACGCTGGAGTCGTTCGGCGAGGCCGTCGGCCCGAAGCCGCGCGAGGTCACGCTCTACTGGAAGCGCGCCAACGGCGACGCCGGCAACCTCACCCTGCGCGACGCCTGTTCGGTGGCGAAACAGCCCGTGCAGCATGCGCAGATCGGGGCCAGCTTCATCACGCAGACCGAGCTCGCCTACCGCAACCCCTGGGAGACCTGCGCGGGCATCGTCAGCTCGACCTTCACCACGCTCGGCCGCCTGTTCGACCGCGGTTCCGACATCCAGGTGAAGCAGCTGGCTTCGGTCATCTCCATCACGAAGACCTATTACAACCTCTCGGAAGACATCCGCCGGGTGCTGTGGTTCACCGTGCTGATCAACCTCAACCTCGCCGTGCTGAACCTGCTGCCGATCCCGGTGCTCGACGGCGGCCACATGGTGATCGCGACCATCCAGCGCTTCACCAAGGGTCTGCTCAGCAGCAAGGCGGTCGTCATCCTGCAGTACACCTTCATGGGCCTGCTGCTCAGCCTGATGGCCTACATCATCCTGCATGATGTCCGCCGCTGCTCCGGGGACAGCGAACGGCAGCTGAAACAGCAGCTCCTCGAGCGCCACGTCTTCAAGCCTCAGGATTTCGGCGTCAAGAAGTGAGCCGAGCCTGAGGCTCGGCAGGGATAGGGATAGGGGCAGCGGTGGTAGCCAATCAAGGGGAGACCGGGAAGGATGCGGCGGTGCCATTTCCAGGTCTCAGGTCTCGACCAACGGCCATCGGGTATCGGCTGCAGGTGTTCAGGTTCGGGTGCGGGATGATTACCTGACACCCGAAACGATTGCCTCTCGCGTTTGCACCTTTGCACCGGCCGCAGGCTGATTTGCACTTTTGCACCTAGGACAGCACGTGGTGCTGTCCCTACCCCTACCCATTGGGCGACTATTGCGCGTTTGAACCAGGGAACATTTGCGGCTATCTTCCCTCTTACCCTCATGGCCAATCCCCTCCCGGAAAATTCCCGCCGCCAGTTCCTCGGCAGCCTTGGCGCCGCGCTCGCCGCGCTGAGCGTCCCCGCCTCGCTCGCCGCCGCGCAGGCCGCGACCGACGGCGCCGGCAACCCGATCCCGAAGAAGACCATCAAGAACCCTTACGTCTACGCGTTCCGGATCGGGAAGTTCGAGGCGTGGTCGATCAGCGACGGCTACGGCACCTTCCGGCAAGGCGTGACGAAGAAGATGTGGCCGCCCGCGGAGCGCGCGGAGATGTCGAAGTCCCTCGCGCACCTGGGGGAGCGGCCCGACGACATGACGCTCTACGTCAACATCCTGCTGCTGCGCAAAGACAAGGAGGTCATCCTGGTCGACGCCGGTTTCGGCCCGCATAAGAACGCGACCTGGGGCTGGCTCGCCGACGCGATGGACACCGTCGGCATCCGCTTCGAAGACGTCACCCACGCCCTGCTCAGCCACTCGCACATCGACCACATCGGCGGCCTGGCCAGCGGCGGCAAGATCCTCTTCCCCAACGCGGCGGTCCACGTCCTGAAGGAGGAAGTCGGCTTCTGGCGGGCGAAGACGCCCGACTTCTCGAAGTCTCACCGCACCGACGACATCCAGGGGATGATCAAGAGCGTCCGCCAGTCGTTCGACACGCTCCAGCCGAACCTCGTCATCCACAAGGACGGCGACCAGATCCTCGACGGGGCGATCACGATCCTCGCCGCCCCGGGCCACACGGACGGGCATGCCATCTTCCGCATCAAGTCGGAGAACGAGTCGCTGCTCCATATCTCGGACCTCGCCCACAACCACGTGCTGATGTTCGAGAACCCTGATTGGTTCATCGACTTCGACCACCACCCCGAGGTCGCGATCGCGACCCGGAAGAAGGTCTTCGCGGAGATCGCCGCGACCAAGGAGCGGGCCTATGGGTTCCATCTCCCCTGGCCGGGACTGGGCGTGGTCATCCCCAACGGCCGCAAGGGCTACCAGTGGGTGCCTTCGGCCCACCGCTGGGATTTCTGACGCTCGTTGACGGACGCGGGCAAAGGGGTTGAGATGACCCCATGCCCTCGGACTATTGTCCTTCCCGCCACCGCACGATCCGCCGCCTCACCCGCGTCGTGAACGTGGGAGGCGTCGGCGTAGGCGGGACCAACCCCATCCGGGTGCAGTCCATGACGACTTCGGACACGGAAGACGTCGCCGCCACGGTGGCGCAGGCCATCCGCCTCGCGGAGGCGGGCTGCGAGATCATCCGCATCACGGCCCCGAACAAGGCCGCGGCGGCCGCGCTGAAGGACATCCGCGCGCGCTTCCGGGCCGCCGGCTTCTCCCAGCCGCTGGTGGCCGACATCCATTTCCTGCCGGCGGCCGCGATGGAAGCGGTCGAACACGTGGAGAAGGTCCGTGTGAATCCGGGCAACTACGCCGATAAGAAGAAGTTCGCGGTGCTGGAATATACCGACGCGGCCTACGCCGAGGAACTGGAGCGCCTGCACGCGGCCTTCTCGCCGCTGGTGCTCCGCGCCAAGGAGCTCGGCCGGTCCCTCCGCATCGGCACCAACCACGGCTCGCTCTCCGACCGCATCATGAACCGCTTCGGGGATTCGCCGAACGGGATGGTGGAGTCCGCCCTCGAGTTCATCCGCATCGCGGAATCCCACGGCTTCAGGGACATGGTGCTGTCGATGAAGTCCTCCAATCCGAAGGTGATGGTGGAGGCCTATCGTCTCGCCGCCGCGCGCATGGCCGAGCTCGGCATGGACTACCCGCTCCACCTGGGCGTGACCGAAGCGGGCGAAGGCGAAGACGCCCGCATCAAGTCGGCCATCGGCATCGGTTCGCTGCTCGCCGACGGGCTCGGCGACACCGTCCGCGTGTCCCTCACGGAAGACCCCTGGCATGAGATCCCGGTCTGCCGGGAAATCGTCCGCCGCGCCGAAGCCCTCGCCGAACTGGGCGCGGCCTCGTCCGTCCGGCTGCCCGCCGACCCGGCCGACCCGTTCTCGTTCACGCGCCGCTCGACCGAGACCATCGCGCTTTCCCCGAAGTGCCTCGCCGGCTCGGGCGAAGTCCCTCGCGTGATCGTCCGCAGCGTCGCGGGCCTCGCCGACTGGCAGGCCGCGGCGAAGGAACTCCTCGACGCCCACGCCGCCCAGCGCGAGGTGCGCGCCGAGGGCCTGCTGGTCCGCCTCGACGACCCAGCGCACGCTCCGGGCCTGCGCTCGCTGCGCAAGGCCCTCGGCCAGGCCGTCCCGGCCCTGTTCGTCGAGACCAGGCTTGCTCCCGCCGACTTCCCGTTCGACGGCTCCGGCAGTCGCCTGGTGGTCGTGAAAACCTTCGCCAGAGGCGACGCGGCCGCAGTCCGCGCCTGGGGCGAAGCCGTCGGCCAGCACGACGCCGTTCTCGCCGCCGACGTCGACGGCCCGACGCTGGCCGCGCTCGCCTCAGAACTCGCCGCGATCCCCGCCAGTCGACTCATCCTGACGTCCTCGCAGCCGCAGGACGGCCTGCACGCGACGGGCACCTATCGCGAGCTCGTCCGTGGCGCCGCCGTGGCGAAGGTCAAGGCTCCGCTCTGGCTCCGCGCCACGGCCGCCAACGCCGTGCGCCTCGATGACGGCTTCCAAGCGCGTCTCATCGAGGCGTCGATCTTCGCCGGCGGCCTGCTCGTCGACGGCTACGGAGACTTCCTTTCGTGCGAGACGCCGGCCGTATCCGCGAAATCGCTCACCCTCGCCTACGACATCCTGCAAGGCGCGCGCATGCGCCAGACCAAGACCGAATACGTCGCCTGCCCGAGCTGCGGCCGCACCCTCTTCGACATCCAGTCGACGACCTTGAAGATCAAGGAACGCACCGGCCACCTGAAGTCCGTCACCATCGCCGTCATGGGCTGCATCGTGAACGGCCCCGGTGAGATGGCCGACGCCGATTTCGGTTACGTCGGCGGGGCGCCCGGCAAGATCAACCTCTACGTCGGCAAGACCCCCGTGAAGTTCAACATCCCCCAGGAAGAAGCCGTCGAACGCCTCGTCGACCTCATCAGGGAAAAGGGCAAGTGGGTGGACGCGTGAAAAGACCCTAAGGCGCCTCTTTCGAATAATCCGGCAGGGATTCCCAGAGATCCCCTGAACCTTCGCCTACGATATTCATATTTCCCAGGAGGCATTTATCAGCCTGCCGTGATGGCGCGGAAACAGGAACAGCCCAACTGTAGCGCTCAGTCGTCGTATAAACCTTACGACTACCATGGGCGAAAACATAGTAATCCCCGCGCGGAAGCCTCAAGGAATACTGTCCGCTCTCATCAGTGATATCTGCATCAGCGACCGGAACCGAGGAAGGGATGATTGCCAGCGTCTCTGGCGAAACAGCATGGTTTAGATTATCGCGGAATTCACGAATCCTGACCCCGGAATTAGCGAATATCAAACGCTCCT
>JBDKKH010000235.1:0-5333 GCA_039796215.1 Verrucomicrobiota bacterium | reverse complement strand
TGGTCGCCTGGACCTACAAGCGCACCTACCGCGGCACGCGCTACTCGCAGGACTACGTGCACACCCTGATGATCCTCGGCACGGTCGTCACCCTCGTGATCCTCGTCGTCATGGGCAATCTCGCGACCGCCTTCGGCATGTTCGCGGCCTTCTCGATCATCCGCTTCCGACGCAATGTCGGCCAGTCGCGCGACATCGGCTTCATCTTCCTCGCCATGGCGACCGGCCTGGCCGTCGGCGCCCAGCAGTACCTGCTCGCGCTCATCACGGTACCGCTCGTCTGCCTGATCATCTGGGCCATCTCCTCCCGCGACCTCTTCGTCGCGCACCGCAGTTCGCACCTCCTGCGCATCCGCGTGAACAACGACTGCGACTACGACCGGGCTTTCTCCGAGGTCTTCGCCCGCTTCCTGGCGGACCATGAACTCACCTCCGTCGAGACCATCCAGGCCGGCATGATGACCGAGATCGCCTTCGAGATCACCCTCCGCGACGTCCGCCAGCTCAACGCTTTCGTGACCGCCCTGCAGGTCGTCAACGGCAACAACCGCGTCATCGTCACCCGCGCCGCCGAACAGGGCGAATCGGACTCCGACTGACGGCACCCGCCGCCGGCCTGTCCGGGAAAAGAAAAGGGGCGCCGTTCGGCGCCCCTTTTTCGTTCCGCGTCACCTCGCTCAGTCGCCGCCCTTGGAAGGCTTGCCGGTGGAGGAGAAGAACTCCTTCACGCGGGCCCGGAGATAGTCGCGGTTGAGCTTGGCGATGACGTCGAGCGTGATGCTCTTCGGGCAGTGCGCCTGGCACTCGCCGTAGTTGGTGCAGTTGCCGAAGCCCGCCTCGTCCATGGTCTTCACCATCGCGAGGGTGCGGCGGTCGCGCTCGGCCTGGCCCTGCGGCAGGATGTTGAGGTGGTTGATCTTGGCGCCGACGAAGAGCATCGCCGAGCCGTTCTTGCACGACGCCACGCAGGCGCCGCAGCCGATGCATTCGGCGGCGTCCATCGCCTCGTCGGCGACGGGCTTGGGCACGGGCAGGTTGTTGGCCTCGGGGGCCGAGCCGGTGCGGACGGTGATGAAGCCGCCCGACTGGATGACCTTGTCGAAGCCGGAGCGGTCGACGGCGAGGTCCTTCACGACCGGGAAGGCGCGGGCGCGCCACGGCTCGACGGTGATCGTCTCTCCGTCGCGGAAGTTGCGCATGTGCAGCTGGCAGGTGGTCACCCCGGGGAGCGGCCCGTGGGGCATGCCGTTGATCGTCATCGAGCACATCCCGCAGATGCCTTCGCGGCAGTCGTGATCGAAGGCGAAGGTGTCCTTGCCCGCCTTGATGAGCTGCTCATTGAGCATGTCCATCATCTCGAGGAACGAGGCCGAGGTCGGCACGGCGGCGAGGGAATGCTCCTCAAAAGCGCCGGGCTGGCCGCGGCTCTGGCGCCAGACGCGCAGCTTGAGCGCGAGGGTGGTTTCTTTTCCGTTTTCCTGGACCATGGTGGTTACTTGTAAGAGCGGGTGGAGAGTTGGGTCTCCTCGTAGACGAGGGGTTCGGCGTGTCGGGTCGGCAGCTGGCCGTCGCCCTGCCACTGCCAGACCGCGGCGTGGGCGTATTGGGCGTCGTCGCGGCGGGCCTCGCCGGCGTCCTGGTGCTCGGTGCGGAAGTGGCCGCCGCAGGATTCCTCGCGCGTGAGGGCGTCGAGGCACATCATGATGCCGAAGTCGAGGAAGTCGGCCACGCGGCCGGCGCGTTCGAGTTCCGGGGCGAGGGCGTCGCCGGTGCCGACGACCTTCACGTTCTGCCAGAAATCGTCGCGGAGAGCCTGCAGGTCGCGGATGGCCTGCTCGAGACCGGCCTTGTCGCGGGCCATCCCGCACTTCTCCCAGGTGATCTTGCCCAGCGCCTTGTGGTAGTAGCGCGGGGACTTCGTGCCGTTGACCGACAGGAGCTTGGCGACGCGTTCGTTGACGTCCTTGACCGCGGCCTTGAATTCCGGGGCGTCGGCCGAAGGGCGGCTGCCCGGCTTCTCGCCGGCGAGGTAGTCGGTCACCGTGTAAGGCAGCACGAAGTAGCCGTCGGCCAGGCCCTGCATCAGCGCCGAGGCGCCGAGGCGGTTGGCGCCGTGGTCGGAGAAGTTGGCTTCGCCGCCGACGAACAGGCCGGGGATGTTGGACTGCAGGTTGTAGTCCACCCAGAGGCCGCCCATCGTGTAGTGCACGGCGGGGAAGATGCGCATCGGCTGCTTGTACGCGTTCTCTCCCGTGATGTTCTCGTACATGTCGAACAGGTTGCCGTAGCGGGCGCGGATCTCGGCCTCGCCGAGGCGCTTGATGGCGGCGGAGAAATCGAGGTAGACGCCGAGGCGCTTGCCGTCGACCAGCTGGCCGACGCCGCGGCCTTCGTCGCAGACTTCCTTGGCGGCGCGCGAGGCGATGTCGCGCGGGGCGAGGTTGCCGTAGCTCGGGTACTTGCGCTCGAGGAAGTAATCGCGGGCCTCCTCGGGGATCTCCGCGGCCGGCTTGGCGCAGTCCGCCTTGTCCTTCGGCACCCAGACGCGGCCGTCGTTACGGAGCGACTCGGACATCAGGGTGAGCTTCGACTGGTCCTCGCCGTGCACCGGGATGCAGGTCGGGTGGATCTGCGTGTAGCAGGGATTGGCGAAACCGGCTCCGCGGCGGTGCGCGCGGAAGGTCGCCGTGACGTTGCAGCCCTGGGCGTTCGTCGAGAGGTAGAAGACGTTGCCGTAGCCGCCGGTGCAGACCACGACGACGTCGGAAGACCAGGATTCGATCGCGCCCGTGACGAGGTCGCGCGTGACCACGCCCTTGGCCTTGCCGTCGACGACGACGAGGTCGAGCATCTCATGGCGGGTATGCATCTTGACCGTCCCGAGGCCGATCTGGCGCGAGAGCGCGGAATACGCGCCGATGAGCAGCTGCGGGCCGGTCTGGCCGCGCGCGTAGAACGTGCGGGAGACCTGGGCGCCGCCGAACGAACGGTTGGCCAGCAGGCCGCCGTATTCGCGGGCGAAGGGCACGCCCTGGGCGACGCACTGGTCGATGATGTTCGCGGAGACCTGGGCGAGGCGGTAGACGTTGGCTTCGCGGGCCCGGTAGTCGCCGCCCTTGATGGTGTCCTGGAAGAGGCGGCGCACGCTGTCGCCGTCGTTCTGGTAGTTCTTCGCGGCGTTGATGCCGCCCTGCGCGGCGATGGAGTGCGCGCGGCGGGGGCTGTCCTGATAGCAGAAGCAGGTGACCTCGTAGCCCATCTCGGCGAACGAGGCGGCGGCGGCCGAGCCGGCGAGGCCGGAGCCCACGACGATGACGTGGTATTTGCGGCGGTTGGCCGGATTGACGAGGCGGAGCTTGGCCTTGTGGTTGTTCCACTTGTCGGCCAGCGGGCCGGCGGGGATCTTCGAGTCGAGTTTCATGGGGGCGCGGGCGCTGGAAGGTTACTTCAGGACGCCGGTGAGCACGGCGAGGGGGATGGCGATGAAGCCCAGGGCGACGATCCAGGCGTAGGCCAGGGCGAGGAAGTCCAGCCGGCCGCGCCAGCGTTCGTTGCGCAGGCCCAGCGTCTGGAAGACGCTGCTGACGCCGTGGCTGAGGTGCAGGCAGAGCAGCAGCATGCTGACGATATAGAAGACGGCGACCGGGCGGGAAGAGAAGCCGGCCACGACCATCTTATGGACGTCGTCGCCGAACTCCTGGCCGCCGAGGGCGACCGTGCGGAAGGTGAAGTGCAGCAGGTGGAAGACCGCGAAGCCCAGCATCACGACGCCCGAATAGGGCATGGTGCGGGATGCGAAGGTCGCGCGGCGGGTGGCCTCGACGGCCGGGCCGCCGGCGCGGGCCGCGCGGTTCTCGAGGGTCAGCTGCACGCCGGCCCAGATATGGGCGAAGACGCTCACGAGCAGGACGGTGCGGGCGGCCCAGAGGAGGCCCGTGTTGTCGTGGAGCCACTTGGCGTAGGCGTTGATCGCCGGGGCTCCTTTGAACATCAGCAGGTTGCCCGTCATGTGGCCGAGCACGAAGCCGGCGAGGACGAGTCCGGTGAGGGCCATCACGACCTTCTTCCCGATGGAAGACGGGCGACAGCTGGAACAACAGGGGCTAGCGGACATGGCGGAGCGGGGGACGGATGCAAAAAGCATCAAATAGGGAGAGGGGTGGCTTCCCACCCCGGACGCAGGTTTGCGGGAGGGTATTAGCCGCACGGCCCATATCCGTGAAAAACCCTCATAAGCCTGCCGGGGCCCGACCTGGGCCCGCGGGCGAGGCCGGGCCCGCCGGCCGGCCTCGCCCGCCCTTCGCCGGAAAAACCGCTTGCCAACCTTTTTTTCGGCCGTGCAATTCGAAAGTCCAGACCGGCTCTCCGTCACAGGACCTGCCGGTCTTATCTTTTTTATCCTCCCTCCAGCCCTCCCGACCCTTTTCCATGAAGTACATTTTCGTCACCGGCGGCGTCATCTCCTCCCTGGGCAAGGGCCTCACGGCCGCCGCGCTCGGCGCCCTCCTGGAATGCCGCGGCCTCAAGGTCCGCATCCAGAAGTTCGACCCCTATCTCAACGTCGATCCGGGCACCATGAGCCCCTACCAGCACGGCGAGGTCTACGTCCTCAACGACGGCGCCGAGACCGACCTCGACCTGGGCCACTACGAACGCTTCACCTCGGGCGAACTCTCGCGCCTCAACAGCCTGAGCTCCGGCCAGGTCTACGAGACCGTCATCCAGAAGGAACGCCGCGGCGACTACCTCGGCAAGACCGTGCAGGTCATCCCGCACGTCACCAACGAGATCAAGGAGCGGATCCTCAAGGGCGGGGAAGGCGTCGACGTGCTGATCACGGAGATCGGCGGCACCACCGGCGACATCGAAGGCCTGCCCTTCCTGGAGGCTCTCCGCCAGTTCCAGCATGACGCCGGACGCGAGAACGTGGCCTTCCTGCACTGCACGCTGGTGCCCTTCATCAAGGCCGCGGGCGAGCTGAAGACCAAGCCCTCCCAGCAGTCGGTGGCCAAGCTCCGCGAGATCGGCATCCAGCCCGACCTCCTGGTCTGCCGCACCGACCGCCCCATCGGCGAGGACAACCGCCAGAAGCTCTCCCTCTATTGCAACGTCGGCGCGGACTGCGTGTTCGAATGCCGCGACGTCGAGCACTCCATCTACGAGCTCCCGATGCAGCTAGCCGCCCAGCGCATGGACGAAGTCGTCGTGAAGCGCCTCGGCCTGCAGTGCCGGCCGATGGACATCGCCCCGTGGCGCGAGATCGTGCGCCGTCTGCTCGAGCCGAAGCACCGCGTGCGCATCGGCGTCGTCGGCAAATACATCGAGCTGCAGGA